>CAZWIN010000489.1:0-1501 GCA_964633855.1 uncultured Chitinophagales bacterium | reverse complement strand
CTTTTCTCCCACCTATCTGACGGTTGGCCTTACCTATTCCCGTCTGCTGACAGACAGGATCTCGGTTGGTCTTACCACGATGATGATTTCGGAACGCATCGATCGTGTGAGTGCAACCGGGGTTGCGTTCAATGTCGGACTTCAGTACAGCGGCTTTGCCAACGTTGCCGGATTGGCAATCGGTGTTGCCGTGAAGAATATCGGACCTGCGATGACGTTTGACGGTTCAGGATTAATCCGACAAGGCACGGTAACCTCCACCACGAGGCCCGCGACCCCACTGAAGGTTCAGGCCACAACAGATGAACTCCCGTCGACAATCGAGCTTGGGGTCGCATACACATACCGCCCTCAGGAACAGCATGCATTGAACCTGAGCGGATTATTTGTGAACAACAATTTCTCCGATGACGAATACAAACTCGGAGCCGAGTATTCGTTCGACAACATGTTCTTCCTGCGTGGAGGGTATAATTTCGCACAGGAAACTGTAGATAATTCATATATTTATGGTTTGACCGCAGGGGCAGGGATTTCTGCCAACTTCACCGGCCTGAACCTCAATTTTGATTATGCCTACAGGGCTGTTGACTTTTTTCAGGACAATCACGTTTTTGCTATCAGGCTCGGATTCTGAGAAGTCTCCTGATGGCATGTTCCATCATGCTGTATAAAAAACACCATGCAATTAACCAACTTCATATTCACAATAAACAACCAGAGGAGATACATCATGGTTAAAGGCTTCTTTTCATTTCTTCTGATGACCTTGCTCGTAACGAGCGCGGCCCTCGGAGGTATAAAGCCGGCTAAGAAGGCGATCATGGACGAGCCGACAAACATCAACCCGGCCCCCGTTCAGGAAAAGGGTGATCCTGGCGTCCAAAATGGCGGGTTGACGTGGGTTCTCGTGGATACTATGAACAACAGCTACGGGATGCTCACAAACACGACCGATCCGCTTTCTTATGATCCGGTATCCGGTTATGTTGGGATCCTCCATCGTGCGAAGACGTCATATGGTGCCGGTAGTGGAGAGTTGTGGTATAACACATCTCCGGACGGCATGAGCTGGACTCGTATTAGTGCCCTTAACGGGGGTGCACCCATCGTTTCACGCTATCCGAGCGCATGGATTGCAAGTGGTGGTGGTGCAGGCAGCGAACTCTTTGCCTATTCGGCACCACAATTGAATCCTGGCGCATTTGGCTATGTCATTTATGGCGTTGATCTGCTTAACGCCGGAGCGGCGTTCGGAGTGGAAGATCAGGGTGACAACTCATACTGGTCGAACACCCGCATCACAGCGGCAGATGACTCACCTTATATCTGGTGGGCCGCACGTCATGATCCAACCGTCACCACACACAATTCACTGCTTCATGTGTGGAGAACAATGGACTACGGGACAATTGATCAGTTCGATCCGTGGCCTCTTACCATGTTCAGCAATGCTGGCGTAGGTTTCGAAGTCGGTCTCGCGTACCGGAACGGTACCCTG
>CAZWIN010000488.1:0-1529 GCA_964633855.1 uncultured Chitinophagales bacterium | reverse complement strand
CAACGTCCCGATAGGCGCACTGGTCGGACTCATGGAAGTGGCGCGGATAATCAACTCCTTTGGCAAGGTACAATGGATGTCTCTGAGCGAGATGTCCCGTTCCAATTATGAAATGCGGTGTGAAGGCGATACGCTGATCGTCCGGCCGTTTTCCAAGTGTGTTGTTGTTACTCCGCCGCAAGGGATCAGCCGCGTGATTCTGGAACTGCCCGTAACAATCCAAACGCTTGGCCTCATTTGCAATGTCAACGGCATGGTAACGCCTTTGATGAACTACGGACTGACGACAGACAAAATAGCTGTGAACGAGGGGAAGCAGATCGTAATCAGGTTGTTGAGTTCATTACAATATGATTGCGGCACCGGTAAACTGCATCGGCAGAGCCTTCCTGTGTGGCTTCGGCGCAGGAGCGCCGAGCTGAGAGATCGTGTGCAGCCGTATTTCAGGCCATCACGGAATTGAAGCAGTCCGCGAATAATTCATGTTGCGTAGCGGCTTGAATGCAGTCGAAAATCTCCCTTGAAATTCCCGTCGACTTTCATTATCTTTCTGTGTAAGAATTAAGTACTTCCTTGCCAATCAGTCAGCACGCTTGCAGGATTCTACAACCAAACAGGAAGTCTCCAAGCGGTTGCAAGAGAGATAGGTAAAACTAAAGAAAAACAGTATTTCAAGCTTGCCGCCGGGAGACGGTTTCTTGAAAAATTAGGATATTGAGAAACGATGCGCCCGTAGCTCAACTGGATAGAGCATCAGCCTACGGAGCTGAGGGTTAGGGGTTCGAATCCCTTCGGGCGCACACAAAGGGCTCCGGTAACGAAGGAGCCCTTTTTGCTTTTCAAGAACAGCGTTACATTACCAGATCAATCTACCCCGTGTCAAATAGAATTAGGAGACCAGTCATGCAAAAAATGTTGCTGTCCGTTTTGTTGATCGGTATTATCGCCGGCGGATGTGCGCCGAAACAGAACGAGAACCAGAAGTTTGAATCGCTTGCCGGCAATTATTTTAACAGGATGCTTGAAATGAAGCCGGAACTTGCAACCGGCCTGGGTGAACATCGGTACGATGGCCGCCTGAATGATTATTCGATGGAGGGCGTCGAAAAGGACCGTGCCTTCACCAAACTGTACCTTGACTCTCTCGCGATGATAGACGCGTCAAAACTCGATACGGTTAATCGGGTGGATTACAAAATCTTCAAGACTAGCCTGGAAGCTGTGGTGTTTTCCATCGACACATTACGTGAATATGAGTGGAATCCGATGTCGTACAACATCGGGAATGCAATCTACTTGTTGACTGCGCGTGATTTTGCCCCGCTAAAGGACAGGCTTGCCAATGTCAAATCCCGTTTACAACATATCCCCGGGGTGTTGGCTGCAGCCCGTGCAAACCTGAAGAGCCCGCCGAAAATTCATACCGAAACTTCCATCCTTCAAAACAAAGGCAATATCGGTATGGTGAAGGATGAATTAAACATGTACCTGGATCAATTCCCCGATATGAAAGCGGATTTTGCACCGGT
>CAZWIN010000487.1:1266-1530 GCA_964633855.1 uncultured Chitinophagales bacterium | reverse complement strand
GTTCGTGCGCTTCTGCAGTTTTACCTTCAACCCGTTGATCTGGTCGTCGATTTCGCGCAGCCGGTCATTGTAGAGCTCCTTGCCCGCATATGCCGGGTTCTGTGCGATCGTAACGTCACGCTGAACTTCAAGGTCGGCAATCTGTCTTTGCAATCCCTGAATGTACTGATCATCAGCTTGACCGATGAGCCTTGCAACATCGGCTTCCTGCTGGGGGAATTGTTCCTTGTACGATTCCAGGGTAGTGGAAAGGGACTTCAAACT
>CAZWIN010000487.1:0-1256 GCA_964633855.1 uncultured Chitinophagales bacterium | reverse complement strand
AGTTCGGCAAGCTGTGAGATGATCTTCTTGGATTCATCATCCAGTGAGACGATCCCCTGCATTTCCATATAGTCTTGAAGGTTGTTTTCCGCGTTGTCCAGAACGTCCCGTTTGTCCCGCACCTGTAGCTGCAAAAACTCGCGTAGCGCGCGCGAACGCGAACGACTTGTATAAATATTCCGTTCAAAATATGCCTGGGCATATTGGTTCGCGATGAGCGCCGCTTGTTCCGGATTCTTGTCCTTTACGGTAATCTTGATAATGTCAGTTTCGCGGAGTGGATCGAAATCCACAACCTCGGAAAGTCGGCCGATAATTTCGTCTTTGGAGGCGAGGATGCCCGTTGGCGCACCGTGTGGAACTTGTTGAATAATCGGAATCGGAACAAGCCCGAGCGAATCCAGTGTGCGCTTCTCCAAGAGATGAGCGGCAACAGTATCTGCTATGGGGCGGGATTTGAGAATCTCAAGTTCGTTCTTGATGTTCTGGAGAACCTGGCGGTTGGAACCTTCAACCGTAACCGGGAAACTCGGTTGTTTCTGGTCGATCAGAACGGTGGCTGTTGCGTGATATACTTTCTCCGCAGTGTAGTGGTACAGAAGAGCCCCAAGCAAACACACGGTGAATGTTGCAAGAGCAATAACCTTTCCACGCAGAATGATACCGACATAATCCTGGAAAGACCGCTCGTTTCGTTGATGCTTTGTTCTGTAAGCACCGTTGGTTGATTTCATTTCCCTCTCCCTGATTCCGCCCGTTCTATACTCTTGATCATTCTGTTCATAAATATATGAGGTTGATGAATGAGATGCGAGTTGGTTGAAACGCCTGAAAGTGCAATAATTCGTTAATTTCCGATACGATTGAACCTACACTTTGACTGCGGTTCCCAAACTAAACAATTCCCGTGCTATGATGTCGTGCCGTGTATCACCGCCTAAAAGACAGGCAAATACTGAAAGGAATGACCATGGTGGACCTGAGGCGTCGGAAAAATCAGGCAACCTGAGGTAAGAATGGGTATCGGAAGATGATGAGAATTGAAAAGCCTCTATTTGTTGGCGTCAACCAGATGTTGACCCAGTTTTTCGATCCCTCTTTTTGTTAACGACGTACCTGAACTTCCCGCTTGAAGAAACGGGAATAGTAGTAACCAACTTGATAGTGACGTTGTTATTCTTGAAAGTTTTGCAAAGAATTTTCTTGAGAAATTCGGCACGCTCCGGAAGCACATCTCCAACAGTTGTTAAGTTCAG
>CAZWIN010000486.1:0-1553 GCA_964633855.1 uncultured Chitinophagales bacterium | reverse complement strand
AATCGTCTTGCGTTTTGTCAAATACTTTCTTCTTTCACGCTGGAAAATATGGGGACGTTCTGCACATCAACGCAAATATGCGCTATGGGTTTAGTGCAGGAACAGGTACGGCTTCCATCGTTCATCCAGGCTTCCTACAAAGTGCCTGATGAATGTCACGTGATTGGGCCGCATCGGCGTCCTGCGAAGCGGCATCCGCGCTTCATCGGGCGTTCTATCACTCTTTTTGTTGTTGCAATTGACACATGCACATACAAGATTTTCCCATGTGTCTTCGCCTGCACGCGAAACAGGCATCACATGGTCTACCGTCAGTGTGGCGTCCGATCGTCCGCAATACTGGCAGCGGTGGCCATCCCGTCGCAGAATGTTCTTCCGCGAGAGAATGATTTTTTTGTAGGGAACCCGCACATAAACTGAAAGGCGGACTATGCTTGGAGATGGCATGGACATGGAAACAGCACGCACTTCCCTGCCCTGGTAAGATTCAATCAGCTCCACCTTACCAAGATACAAAAGCACGATGGCTTTTTTGACATTGATTACGCTCATCGGCTCGTAATTCTGATTGAGAATCAGAACCTTCGAATTGAGTTTACCGTTGGCGTTTCCCTGGTATACCTCTACGCTGAAGTCCCATCCTCCTTACTTATCAGGTTTTTGCTTTCCCTAACTGCAAAAAATATAGCATCCTACAAGGGAAGAGTCAAGTTTTTCCTCAAATAGACAACAAAAAAAGGCCCCGCATCGGAAGACGCGGGGCCTGAACGAACAGCCTGCCGGGGGAATCAATCCCGGGGTATCTGCACCGCTACGTACGCAGTTGCACCATTTTGCCGCTTGATCCTGAGCAACACTGAATCCCCTTTCTTGCGGTTTTCCAGAATACTCTTCAGTTCTTTCGGGGATTTGACATCTTTGCGGTCGGCTTCAACAATGATGTCGTTGGCGCCTATCCCACGGCTGAACGCTTCTCCATACGGCTTTACTTCTTCTACAATCACACCCTTGTCTACATCGGCGGTCTTCTTCTCTTCCGGTTTCAACGAACGAACTGACATGCCGATATCATCCAGCGAAACGACCGTGGACCGTTCCTCGTTGGATTCCTCTTTGCTTTCCTCCTTGTTCGAAGCTTTGACCGTCGTTTCGTCTTCTCTCGGCTTTAACGTCACCTTCTTCTCCATCGCCTTGCCGTCCCGGACAAGCTTAAGCGTTACCACATCTCCCGGATGACGGGTAGCAATATAGGACTGCAGTTCGTTCGCTTCATTGACTTCCTTCCCATCAACAGACATGATCACGTCACGCTCCTGCAGGCCTGCAGTTTCACCAGCACCACCCTTCACAAGGCTCTGTATCAGAACACCCTGGGCTTTCTCAAGGCCAAGCGCATTTGCCATGGTCTGATCGACTGACTGAATCTGCACTCCAATATACCCGCGGCGGACTTTTCCATCCTTGATCAGATCCGTAGCGACCGTCTTGAGAAGGTTCACAGGAACGGCGAACCCATATCCCTGATATCTCGAATTCGTCGTGGCAATTGCGGT
>CAZWIN010000485.1:0-1560 GCA_964633855.1 uncultured Chitinophagales bacterium | reverse complement strand
ATTGTATCTGGATATAGGTAGAAAGGATGAAGCACGGCGTGTGCTTGAACATGCTGCGACACTGCCCGTCAAAGTTGCCATTGACAGGATTCGCATTAAAAAAATTGAAGAGTTATTGAACGATACTACGTACTGAAGACCCCTCTTCGCATCACCAACTGGAAACAAATATGCATTCTTACGTTGAGACTACGGAAGACATTACCATACGGGTGAGCCCCCTGTATCTGGACGGACAATCCGATCCGATGCACAGGAAGTTTGTCTTTGCGTATTTCGTCCGCATCGAAAACCACGGAAGCGCGGATGTTCGCCTGCTCAGGCGCCATTGGTATATCCATGACGGCCCCAGCGATGTGAAGGAAGTGGAGGGGGAAGGTGTTGTCGGCAAACAACCGCTCATTGCTCCCGGCGAACACCACGAGTACAACAGTTTTTGCATTCTTGAGACATTCGAAGGAAGTATGGTGGGAACGTATCTCTTTGAGCGTCAGGATGGCGGGCAATTTCATGCGAATATTCCCCGCTTCAACCTGCGCGCTGCGGTAAACTGATTGAGGCAATTATGAAACACACTCCCGGTTTTTTGAAGCTGGTGAATAATGCCCGAAAGCGCGTCAAGGAGATCATGGTTCGGGAGGTAAAGGAGAAGCTGAAGCGCGAAGATGATTTTGTTTTGATTGATGTCAGGGAAGAACATGAATGGAACGCTTCCCACATTGCAGGGGCTGTATTCCTAAGCAAAGGAATTATTGAGCGCGATATTGAATCGAGTATTCCGGATAAATCCACTGAGATTGTTCTTTATTGCGGCGGCGGTTATCGTTCGGTGCTTGTCGCAGACAACTTGAGAAAAATGGGATACAACAAAGTCTTTTCCATGG
The DNA here is from genome assembly GCA_964633855.1 of uncultured Chitinophagales bacterium. Classification (GTDB taxonomy): domain Bacteria; phylum Bacteroidota; class Ignavibacteria; order UBA10030; family UBA6906; genus CAZWIN01. The sequence continues at coordinate 676 of CAZWIN010000485.1, read as the reverse complement.
CAGGCGGATGGAAGGAGTGGAAAAAGAAACGGGGGAGAATCACACACGGATAACAAACACCGTCGCTGTTGCCACGCATTCTACAAGGGATTGAGCTACTCAATCTCTTCTTCTTTTCCAATACCCATACACAGGCCATCCGGCCAATATGATTCCTGCCCCAATTGCAGAATCACGCGGATCCTCCACTATCGTGTTGATCACCAGCCAAAGAGCAAAGATCACAAACAGAAGAGGCGTGAGAGGATATCCCCAGGTTTTGTATGGCCTTTCCATTGCCGGATTTCGTTTCCTGAGAACCACCACCGCCGCTGCCGCCATTCCGTAAAAGACAAATGATGCGAAGACCACGTAAGTAATAAGTTGGTCGTAGGTACCGGTGAGTGTAAGAAGGCACGCCCATACTCCCTGAATGACCAGTGCGATTGTCGGTGTTTGAAATCGCTGGTGAACATGCCCGAACTGCCTGAAGAACTGCCCATCCCTCGCCATGGCATACGGAATCCTCGCTGCTGTAAAAACTATGCCGTTGTTGGTGCCAAGTGTGGAAATCATGACTGCCATGGCAATCAGCGTTGCCCCTGCCGTTCCCACCAGCACAACTGCCGTATCCGATGCAACAAAGCTCGACCTTGCCACGCCATCGGCTGAAAGCACATACAGTTAAGCAAAGTTG
>CAZWIN010000484.1:0-1568 GCA_964633855.1 uncultured Chitinophagales bacterium | reverse complement strand
AGATTGCACGCCTTTTCCATGTTCGATGAAAATTCTTTTGCCAACTGGTCATACCCCTGTCCGTGACGCCCAATCCGCTGCATGATACCATGAGTTTTTGTGAGAAACTTTGCCGTGAAGCTAAGCTGGTCCAATTCGCCCCCCACATCATTGTGTGCAGCCAGCTCCAAAAGTTCACCAAGGTCATCGCGACGTTTGAGTGTATGTGCCGAAAGAGTATCCAGTGTTGTCAGTATCCGGGCTGTTGCCGGGCTTATGCCCATTATTCCCTACCTTTTGAGATTGTTTGCTGGTCAATATAGAGGAATGAAGGGCGAGATTCAATTCGTATGGAACTTTCAACCATCCCAATTTCTTTATAAGATACGTTGTTGAAATGTCTTTGATTCTCAAGGCTCAAATGGGTAACTTCATCGAAACAGAAGTGGGATGAACAAGTTGTGAGGAAGTCGTTGTTCAGCCGGTTGTCTCTCTCCCGCAAGATTCTGCTTGGTATCGTGCCGCTGTTTCTGGTCTTTATCTCGGTAAGCGTTTCGCTCAATAATTATTTCCAGGAACAGGAGATGATAGAGCAGGCGCAAGTGTCAGCACGGACCTATGCTGAAATCATTCAGGAATCGCTCGTGACAATGATGGTGAACAACTACGAAGTGGATGAGACATTCTTGGAGCGGGTTAATACCCTTCAGCAGTTTGACACGCTGCATATTATTGTCTCCGACCTAAAATTCCGGAAGGATCTCCGGACCGAGAGCCGCACAAAGCAAATCGAGACACGTCGCAAGCAGTTCCATCCTGATGATTCGCTCGAGCTGAAAGTTCTGGAGACAGGTGAGCCCGTCTACAGGCGGTACGGCGACCGCTTCCGGGCCATCATTCCGTTCAATGCAACGAAAGCATGTCAAAAATGCCACGAGGTTCCGGTCGGTTACACGCTCGGCGCATCCGACCTGTGGATCTCGTTTGAGCGTGTCTCGCAATCGGCACAGGGAAACTGGCGCCGCTCGCTCATCATCTTTATCGCATTTATTACTCTTGCAATTGCGGTTGCCACGTTGATATTTTCGCGTTATGTCTCAAAGCCTGTGGACAGGCTGGTGGATGCAACAAAAGCCATCAGTCGCGGAAACCTTGACCACAGGATAGTTGACGCCCAATCACATGAAGGCGAAAAGGGCAACGGAACAACCCGCTCGCAGGATGAGCTTGCTTTTCTTGCTGCCCGGTTTGATGAAATGCGGCAAGCACTGCGCGACAAACTCAGTCAGCTGGACAGGCTCAATCTGAGCCTTTCGGAACGGAACAACGAACTCGAAGAAGCACTGCGGCAATTGAAGCAGGCGCAAGAGGAACTTCTTCGAAGTGAGCGCCTGGCCGCGACCGGAAAAATGACGGCACAACTCTCCCATGAAATCAACAACCCGATCCACAACATCCAAAGCCTGCTGGAATCCTCATTGCGAAAGGTGGGTGGCAACGCACAAGCAGAGGAGCTTCTCGGTGTTGCACTCGAAGAGGTCAACCGCATGGCGAAGCTGACGCGACAGATGCTCGATTTCTATCGGGGC
>CAZWIN010000483.1:0-1600 GCA_964633855.1 uncultured Chitinophagales bacterium | reverse complement strand
CGTCGATTGTGCGGTACTTTAGAATGTCTGCTTTGACCTTGTCTTTGGCTACAAACAGTCTGCCGGAGTCGTCGAATGCAATGAGATATACAATCTCGGGGTTCTGCCGAAAGCTCTCCAATGCTTCATTTGCTGTCTCCGGTTCGCGATGTGCAAGGGCGGGTGCCATTACGAACGCCGTCATTGCTGCGATACCATTCCCTTTCTCCATGCTTGCCTTCAATGCCTCTTCTTCGAGACGCGACGGAAAGTAGAGATAGATGAACAGCGAGTTTGCAGCAATAAACAGCGTAAAAAGAACAACCAGTTTAAGCCTGATGGAAATACTGTCCATGAACTTGCCCTTTTGTCCCTTTGATTTAGGGGATAACCACCACATACGGTCAACTCCCGTGCCACGAGAGGGTACTGGATTTTTGAGGTGTTTTTGGCTGAATGAAGGGAAAACAAGACCACCGGAAGACAATTTTGCTTTCCGGTAGGTAGTTTTGGAAGGGGGTTAAGGAATCACGGGGCCGAGCAAAGAAACCCAGGCGGGGGGGACCCGCCCGGGAGCTGAACTTCGTTACTTTGCTTGAATGGTCACAGAATAGATCCTGTCATCCCAGCCAAGTCTCATCAGGGCTGAGTTGTTTCCATTGCTTTCAAGGCCCATCATGTATGGGTCAATCGTCTCACTTGATTTCTCCATCTTCATGGGAATGCGTACCAAGTCCAATGACTGATCATATTGCGCAGATCCGGGGCCTTTCTTACTGACGATCAGTTCATAGCCATCATTCTTGGGCAGCGAATACAACGTGTACGTTCCAGCCGGAACATCCTTGCCGCCTACGGTAAGGTCTTTTTCGGTGGAGAATATGGTGGCTTGGTTTGCACCTGTCCGCCAGATGGAGACCATCGGGACAACGACTCCCCATATTTTCCTTCCACGCATATATGGTTTGCTGAATTTCAAGAAGACTCTTCCATCACCGAGAGTTGTCTCCACCGAATCCAGCGGACTCAGAGGACGAATCTTATCGTTTCTTTCGAAGGTGGTCGAGACCAGCGTGTTTTCCCACATCATCTTGAGCGATCCGGATACGCCCTGTGATGGTTCGAAGGCAATTGTAAATTGCTCAACCGGCTTTTCGGTTGTTGATACAACCGCTTTGAATCGAGCCAGATCCTGCGTCTCGTCATATTTTGTTCCCCATTGCCCGGTTTGTTTATTCAAGATAATCGTCCAGCTCTCCGGAGCAGGAATTGTCCACATCGTGTAGGTTCCGCGCGGTACAGGAACTCCACCGATCATCATATCAAAATTCGTCTTGAAATGTGTTGCTTCGTTGGCGCCTGTGCGCCAGACTGTATTCCAAGGAACCAGATCGCCCATGATTTTCCGTTCTCGCATGGAAGGGCGGCCATAATTCACAGAAACGACGTTGGTGTCCACAGTAAATGACACCGAATCACGTGGACTCAATTTCTGCTGCGACACTCCGGGAGATGCGATGCAGAACAGCAACGTATGACAGAGAATGACAAAATATTTCATGAGCATGAATCCTTGATTACTTGAACTTGATTGAGTTGACGACCTTTTCATAAATGGGCA
>CAZWIN010000482.1:0-1614 GCA_964633855.1 uncultured Chitinophagales bacterium | reverse complement strand
TGTATGTTTGTTTCGGGAGTCATAACGTCGTAGTGTTCAGCAAAAAACTCACCGAGTATATACAAAAAAGGAGGGAAAGAAACCCATGTATTCCCGGTTCCCGTCTTCAGGAGGACGAACCGTAGCAGCCCAAATCTGGGCTGGGTTGCTTCTTCGATTCGCAGAGAGTAGGTTCCATTTTCGCGATGGTTCCGTCGAATAAAAAAACCCTCAGGTTATGATTCAACGCATAAGGTTCTTAGAAGATCCATGTCTTTCTTTCCAGGAGAGTAGTTCATGATACCAGATTCCTTGCTCAAGAAATATAAGGCGCAAATCGTCAAAATCACCAAGAATGGAATCCTTTTTAATGCGGGAGATCCCGCGACCAATTTTTTCGTGGTAAAAAGAGGCAAGATCAAGATGGCGACTTACAGTCGAGACGGCAAGGAATTTGTTCAGGGATATTTTGTTGACGGGCAGAGTTTTGGCGAGCCCCCGTTTTTTACCAATATTCCTTATCCGTCGTCCGGAGTGGCAGTGTTGGACAGTGAAGTGTGGAAGTGCCCTTATGATTCTTTCATGAAACTCCTTCGTGAAAATCCCGAGATTCTTCTGAAGATTACACAGGTACTGAGCGGCAGGCTTGTGTACAAATCGATCATGCTTTCCGAGCTTGCAGGCGAAGAAGCATTTCACCGTATAGCGACCCTCATTGAATATTTCCGCAAGGAAGGCGGCGTGCCCTCAGGAAAAACGTATAAGGTTCCGTATACGCGTCAGCAACTTGCAGACATGACGGGGCTGAGAGTCGAAACCGTTATTCGCAGCATTAAAGGGATGGAACAAAAAGGAATTCTGCGCCTCACGAGAGATGGCAAGATTCTCTGGGGAACATCAACTGATTCAATTGCATAGGAGGAGTTGTCATGATAGACGTTCGCACAGCCACACTGAAGCAACTGGTAACCGAGGATTTCAGAATCGCCGCAGTTCTTGAGAAGTATTCACTGGATTTCTGCTGTCGGGGAGGCATAACACTTGATGAAGCCTGTGCCGGAATCGCCGTCAACAAAGATCACGTCGTGGCGGAGTTGCATGCAATGTTGATGCAAAGCAGTGTCATGGTCGACGCTTCAAACCAGATGTCATTGACAGGTTTGATTGGCCACATCGTAACTGTCCATCACGGCTATGTGCGCCGGATGATCCCCGTTCTCATAGGACATACGCAAAAAGTCGCTGTGGTGCATGGCAAGAACCACCCCGAAGTGATTGCGATTGCTGACGAGTTCGAGCAGCTTACTGTAGAGCTTCAGCACCACATGATGAAAGAAGAACGGATATTGTTCCCTTATATAGAATCTCTTGCCAACGCTTCGAGCGGACAAGGAGCAGTGTCTCGTCCGGCGTTCGGATCAGCCAGAAATCCCATTGCCATGATGGAGAAAGAGCATCAGGCGGCGGGGGACGCAATGCATAAGATCAGAGAATTGTCATCGGGATATGTCGCTCCTCCGGATGCATGCACGACGTTCAAGGTGACATTCCAGGAACTTCAGCAATTCGAAATCGACCTGCACCGGCATGTTCATTTGGAGAACAATATCCTCTTCCCCAAAGCCATCGCCCTTG
>CAZWIN010000481.1:0-1627 GCA_964633855.1 uncultured Chitinophagales bacterium | reverse complement strand
GTTCTTCATTTTTGATGATGTCCGCTTTGATACCAATGGCCACAACAGTTACTACCATGTTGATTCAATCGAAGGCAGATGGAATTCGGGACGTGATGAAATGCCGAACCTCGGATACAAGCCGCGTTACAAGGAGGGATATTATCCGGTCCCGCCGACGGATCACCTGATGAACCTCAGGAATGAAATGGTAGTGAACATGATGAACGCGGGGCTTGACGTCGAAACACAGCATCATGAGGTTGCAAGTGGAGGCCAGGCGGAGATTGACCTGAAGTTCCAATCGTTATTGAGGCATGCCGATGATATGATGCTCTTCAAGTACATCATTAAAAACACGGCAACGATGAGGGGAAAAACAGCGACGTTTATGCCGAAACCGATTTTCGGCGACAACGGTTCGGGGATGCATGTTCATCAAAGTTTGTGGAAGGCCGGAAAGCCCCTGTTCTATGGCAACGGCTACGCAAACCTGAGCGAGATGGCGCTGTACTACATCGGCGGGTTGCTGAAGCACGCGCCCGCTCTTTGCGCACTCACCAATCCTACCACAAATTCCTACAAACGGCTGGTGCCCGGTTTTGAGGCGCCCGTGAACCTGGCATACTCACAACGCAATAGAAGCGCATCGGTACGTATCCCCATGTACTCTTCAAATCCGAAGTCCAAACGGGTAGAGTTCCGTTGCCCTGATGCCTCGGGAAATCCATACCTTCAGTTTTCAGCGATGTTGCTTGCCGGGCTCGATGGTATCATCAACAAAATTGATCCGGGAGAACCGCTGGACAAGGATATTTATGATCTTGAGCCCGAAGAATTGAAGGACGTACCTTCAACCCCGGGTTCGCTCGAGGAATCTCTTCACGCTTTGGAACGCGACCATGACTTTCTGCTCCGCGGCGATGTATTCACTGAAGATATCATTGAAACGTGGATCTCCTACAAAATGGACAAGGAAGTCAAACCGATGGCTCTTCGTCCGCATCCGTATGAATTCGGATTGTATTTCGACGTTTAGACTGGAGCAGTCTTGCTTATCACAGGCTCTTTGCAGGTATTGCAAAGAGCCTTTTTGTTCTTCTCAGTTACTCCATAAGCGGATCGACAGCAGCTACCTCAACTTGTTTTTCCCCTTCAATATCCATACTTTCTCGCCATGCAATTTGAACGTATTATCTACGAAGCTTCCAACCGCAGTGCGCACATTACACTCAACCGGCCGGAAAAGCGGAATGCCTTGGACGATGTAATGGTGAGGGAGTTGACGGGTGCATTTCAATCCGCAGGCCGTGACCCGAATGTGAAGGTGATTACGCTTTCCGGCAAGGGTGTGGCATTTTGCGCAGGTGCAGACCTTGAGTACCTCGGCCGGATTCAAAAATATGACTTGGAACAAAACAGGGCGGACTCGCAGCAGCTTGCCAATTTATTCCGTGTTATTTACGAACTACGAAAGCCTGTTATCGCTGTTGTCAACGGCCCCGCTTTGGCAGGCGGTTGCGGGCTTGCAAGCGTATGTGATTTTGTGATTGCTTCTGCAGAGCAATCGAGGTTTGGATACACTGAAGTGCGTATCGGGTTTATTCCGGCAGTAGTTATGATATTCCTGATGAAACGTGTCGGCGAA
>CAZWIN010000480.1:0-1647 GCA_964633855.1 uncultured Chitinophagales bacterium | reverse complement strand
ATCGAAGTACTGATCGTCAGTCCTACGCGAAGGCCGAGGTAGGCATTCGCCGACCCGAAGATGATGCCGAAGAGGGCACCGGAGATCACGGCTTTCATCGTGAAATCCTTGATGTCGGTATCGGCAGGAATATACGGTTTGTGTTCTGTCATGTCGAATATCAATTGTTAGATGGGAGTGGACTTGCGAAAGAGCTCTTCCAGCATCTTCATATCCTCAACACTATTTTCCGGAGAGAGGAAGGGTTGTTCATTCCGTTCAATACAGCGCGCGAAATACTCAACCTCCCACTTGTATGCCATGTCCGGTTCGAAGTGCTCCTCGGTCCGGCTATTGTCTTTGTGAAGATGAATGGAAAGGAGTTGGGTTTCGTGCTTGCCGGAAATGGCAACCGGATTGAACACCGAGCCCTTTTCACCGGAAAGCGTGTAGTAGTTCGCATCGGTATTGAACCCGATGGTCATTGCGGCAACCGTTGGTCCGGATTTGTAAATCGCATGGGTGAATACGTCAATACCGGTTTTCTTATCCTTGCGCATGTATGAGTTCACAAGACGCGGGGTCCCGCCAGTGATGAACCGGAGAAAATCCGCTCCATAAATTCCAAGATCATACAACGCGCCTCCGCCGGTTTCTTTGTGCAATCGAAACCCTTCAAGCCCCCGTGCCCACGCATTGAAACTCAGGTTGAAATCTATGTACCTCAGCTCGCCGATTGTTCCCTCCTGTACGATCTCCTTTGCCCTGTTATGGACGCGAAGAAACCGGTACATGAATGCCTCCATGAACAGAACCTTATGCTTCTTGCAGGCAGCGAGCATTTTTTTAAGTTCGGTGGAATTCAGGGCCGCGGGTTTTTCCAGAAGAATGTGTTTCCCTGCCCGGGCCGCCTCTATCACATATTCAGCATGCAGGTGTTGAGGCAGGGCGATGTAGACGGCGTCGATCTCCGGATCAGTGAGCAGGCGCCCGTAGCCCTCAACGGCTTTCGGGATACTGAACTCACGGGCAAATGCATCGGCTTTTGATTGCACACGGCTCGCAACGCCGAGGATCCTGACATTATCAAGCGGATGCCTGAACAATGCACGCGCAATGCGCGCAGTACCAAGAATACCGAAACGAATCATACGGGCTGATTGCTTCCGATAATGTGGATATTGAGGATTACTCTTCGGGCGTGGACTGAGATGAGGAGCGCTCCTGGCGTGCAACCATGATGCGCAATACCACCCGGCCAAGGAATATTGCCGCCGATACCAAAAACAACGGAACGTACATTGATCGGGGGACCACTTCCAACCAGACAAGGGAAAGCAGCACTGCCATCAGGGCAATGCCAACAATACCATAGATGGTGACGATTTTCCGGGTGATCAAGACGGGCGACAATTAATGATGTGTCAATATAGAGAAGGCGGAAATGAAGCGCAATTGAATCAACCAAAGAAACTGAGATTCTGCCGGAACGTCCCCCTATTCCTGTTCCCACCAGGTCATGATATCTTCGGCGATATCCTTCACGTCGGAATGCGGGCCCTGTTTGCCAACGTGACTGAAAAACTCATTATGGATGACAAGCACCAGTTCAGTCTCATCTGCTCCGTTATTCAACGCATCCATCACTTCCCGAACAAGGCAATTGAA
>CAZWIN010000479.1:0-1660 GCA_964633855.1 uncultured Chitinophagales bacterium | reverse complement strand
TACCCCGTACGACGGTTTAGCAAACCGTTGGTTTCAGCCACTCACCCACCTCTCCATGATTGATGAAACGATGTGCGTGTTGCTTTGTGGTTGTGTTACGGAAAAAAGATACTCAAAAACACTTAGCGATGCAAGGAGAGATAAAGAGGCGGGCCGCGGGTTCGTGCGGCGAAAAGACTCGCAACCGGATGCGAGTCACAAGTTCGTCAAGGCAACACATCGACGCTTCAAATTCTATTGACTCTGTAAGCGGAATTTTGCAGATTTTCCACGCAAAGGCAATCGCTACACTCCCTGATACAATCGTTTTGCCAATGCCGCGGGTAATCCTGCTTTCGTAATCGCAGTGGCTGCTTTCTCAATGTCGTACGGGACACGGAGAAGTTCATACTCCAGGGTTTCCGTATCGAGGATGCCAAACGCGGCTTCCGGATTGCCGTCGCGAGGTTGACCAATGCTTCCAACATTGATTAAGAAGCGCCGTTGCAAGTTTCCTGATTTGTCGCGGGGTGGGACATAACTGTTGATGGACATGTCTTCACCGATGATCACAGGCACGTGGGTATGCCCGATGAAACATAAATCGGTGCTGAATGCAAAAAAGGCCTCCTCCGCCGATCGAATCGAAAAAATATACGTCCATTGCTCCGGCTCGGCTGGGGAAGAATGCACATACGTTACCTGGCCTTCAATTGCCGTCATGGGGAGGGTTTTCAGGTACTCAAAGTGTTCCGGCAGGATTTGTTTCCGGGTCCATCTGATTGCTTGCTGACCCAGGTTGTTGAAATCGTCAATGGAAGTCTCGCCGGTAAGCCCGCTGTCGTGGTTTCCTTTGACAACAATGGAACATCGAGAGCGAATCAGTTCCACGCATTCGTTGGGGAATGAGCCGTACCCGACAATATCTCCGAGACAGTGCAGGCGGTCAAGACCCAGTTCGTCGATTTTTTTTAGTACCGATTCAAGGGCGGGAAGATTCCCGTGAATATCCGATAGAATTCCAATCCGCATGAGTTGTGTTCGATGTGTTTAGAGGTTGGTGTCGCTGTACAATTAACCAGTTCTATTTTCAAACGCAAGTAGGATTCTCCTTGACGAAGCCCCTTCGGGTGGTTCATCTCTTCATTCCGTTTCTCCTTTTCATCAGTGCTCCTCTTGTTCCCTCCCGCGGTCAATCCAAGGAAGCGATGAAGCAACAGGCCGAATCACAACTCTCGCGCATGACGGCCGAAGAAATTGATCGCAAGATCAAAGAACTTGGCTTGACAAGAGAGGAAGCCATGAAAAGGGCGGGCGAACTTGGTGTTCCGCTCGAGCAGTATCTTTCCTCGGTGAAGACTCAGGAGCGCAGGCGCCTCGAGGAAATACAGCCGTCCGCGGTTGATTCCCTTGAAGCAACAACAAAGAGACGAGAGGAAGAAGATTCTCTTGACGTCGAAGAGGATCTTCGGAAGAAGAAAAGAGTTCCATTAAGTCCCCGCGGACTTGCGTACTTCGGTTATGACGTTTTTCTCAATGTGCCGGACGCCTTTGAACCGAGCGCTTCGGGGCCGGTTGATCCGGCGTATGTTGTAGGAGCCGATGATGCGCTGAAGGTCAGTGTGTGGGGACCAGTGGAATTCCAAAATGAACTCAAGGTCGATAAAGAAGGAAGAATATT
>CAZWIN010000478.1:0-1673 GCA_964633855.1 uncultured Chitinophagales bacterium | reverse complement strand
CCAAGAATAACATCTCCGGTCTTGATGCTCAATGGAAAATATGATTTCTTCTTTCCGTACGAGACTTCACAACGCCCTTTCTTCGAACTCATCGGAACAAAGAAAGAGGACAAAAAGATCATTGCTTACGAAGGTGGACACTCAGTGCCGCGAACGCAATTGGTCAAGGAAACCCTTGACTGGCTTGATCACTATTTTGGAACAACCGAATAATGAATACAGGAAGTACAACCAGGAAACGCGAAAGGCAGCTATGATAGGGTCAACAGTATCTCACTATAAAATTCTCGAAAAGCTCGGCGAGGGCGGAATGGGCGTTGTGTATAAGGCCCATGACACAAAGCTCGACAGGACCGTTGCAATAAAGTTCCTCTCATCTCATTTATCGGCTTCGGCCGAGAGCAAGGCGCGGTTTCTACAGGAGGCAAAAGCTACCGCAGCGCTCAACCACCCCAACATCCTCGGCATTTTCGAGATTGATGAGAGCAGCAGCGGCCTTTTCTTTGCCATGGAGCTTATCGAAGGAAAGACTTTAAAATCTCACATCGCGAGTCTGAAGTCTGCCACCGGCATTCCTCTCGACCAATCAATCGCCTGGACAAAACAAATAGCATCCGGGCTCAAAGCTGCTCATGAGAAGAGCATTATTCATCGGGACATCAAGCCCGAAAATATCATGCTGACGAACGATGGCAATTTGAAGATCATGGACTTTGGCATCGCGAAGCTCAAGGGAAGTTCGGGGATGACTCGCACTGGAACCTCAATGGGCACCCTCGCCTATATGTCGCCTGAACAGGCACAGGGAATTGCCGCTGATCAACGCGCAGACATCTGGGCTCTCGGCGTGGTGTTCTATGAAATGTTGACGGGCGAAGTTCCGTTCAAGGCGGAACATGAGGCGGGCCTGATGTACCTGATCATGAATGAGAACCCGCCCGCCCCCAGCGCAATGGACAAAAAGATTCCACGCCAGATTGATCCCGTCGTTATGCGGATGATGGAAAAGGATCGCGAGAAGCGATTCTCTACCATGGGCGAGATTGAGCTCGCACTCGATCAGGCGCGGAAGGAGATTGACTCCGCGGTTACGGCTCCAAAGATGAAAGCCATAGTCGTCCTCCCGTTTGGCAACATCAGTCCCGACAAGGAAAGCGATTACTTTGGTGACGGGTTAACCGAGGAGTTAATCGTCAACCTTTCCAAACTGAAAGAGATACGGGTAGTGCCCCGCGCAACATCCATGCAATACCGGGGAACCACCAAAGACGTCAAGACGGTAGGACGTGAACTGGGAACCCGGTATATTCTCTCAGGCAATGTCCGGAAGTTTCAGGACAACCTTCGCATCAGCGTGGAGCTTATTGATATAGATACCGAAGAGCAGCTCTGGGCAGAAACATTCAAGGGAAAACTCGCCGATGTGTTTGATATTCAAGAGCAGGTCTCGAAACAGATTGTCGACGCATTGATGGTCAAGCTCTCACCGACAGAGAAAATCGTGCTGACGAAGCGCTCCACCGATGACCCCGAGGCGTTCGATTGCTACCTCCGGGCACGGGACTTCCTCTACCGCCTGACAAAGAACAACGTGCAGTTTGCTATTCAGCTCTTCCAACGGGCAATTGAGTTGGATAACCGGTACGCTGTGGCGTATGCAGGCCTGGGAGAGG
>CAZWIN010000477.1:0-1674 GCA_964633855.1 uncultured Chitinophagales bacterium | reverse complement strand
GTGCCTGCGGCGGTAACCGCTTGGCGATAGACACTATCCGCAACATCGCCAGCGGCAAACACTCCGGCGATATTGGTGCGCGTGCTGCCGGATTGCACTTTCAAATAGCCAACGGAGTCCATATCGAGCTGGCCCTTGAACAACTCGGTGTTGGGCTTGTGGCCGATACCCATAAAGACACCGTCCGCACGCATCACCGTTGTCTCGCCGGTCTTGACATTCTTGAGTTTCACGCCGGTGACAGTCTTGCGTCCGTTTTCATTCTTGCCGATGATCTCTTCGACAATGGAGTTCCACGCAAATGCAATCTTCGGGTTCTTCTGCGCCTTCTCCTGCATGATCTTTGATGCGCGCAATGTATCGCGTCTGTGTACAATTGTCACCTTGGTGGCAAACTTGGTGAGGAACGTTGCTTCCTCGATAGCCGTATCACCACCGCCAACAACAAGGACTTCCTGTCCCTTAAAGAAAAAACCGTCGCATGTTGCACAGGCAGAGACGCCATGTCCCATGTATTCCTTCTCTGAAGGAAGGTCAAGCAGTTTGGCCGTCGCACCGGTTGCGACGATGACAACATCCGCCGTAAAGAGCTCTTCGTCCGCCCACATCTTGAACGGTCGTGAAGAGAGATCGACCTTGGTGATAATCTTGTAGATTGATTGCGCCCCGAAACGGTGCGCTTGCTCGCGGAACTTCTCCATCATTTCGGGTCCCATGACTCCCTGGGGATAGCCGGGATAATTCTCCACTTCCGTTGTGATGGTCAGTTGACCGCCCGGCTGAAGGCCTTCAAAGATCACCGGGTTCAGGTTCGCTCTGCCGGCATAGAGTCCAGCGGTGAATCCCGCAGGACCGGACCCGATGATGATAAGTTTATGATGGTTGGTTGACATGTTTTCTTTGATCCTTATTTTCTCTCAAGCACAATCTCTACGTTCCGCATCAGGCCTTCGTGCTTCGTTCGCTTCATCGCACTCCCCTTGAACTTCGTAGCGAACTCCGGTTGTTGCATCTTTTTCCATTCATTCAAATCCGGAGCAGTATTCCATTCCCGCGGCTTGAACGCCTTCTCTTCCGTCTCCATCGAGAATCTATGATTCCACGGACACACATCCTGGCAGATATCGCAGCCGTAAATCCAATTCTCGAACTTCGTCTTAAGCTCCCCTTCTATTTCACCACGATGCTCAATAGTAAGGTACGACAAGCAACGATTCGAATCAACGACGTATGGTTCGGTGATTGCGCCGGTCGGACATGCCTCAATGCAGAGCATGCATGTACCGCAATGATCCGTTGCAGGCGCATCCGGCTCCAGTTCCAGCGTTGTAATGATTTCTCCGAGAAACACCCACGAGCCGAATTCAGGCGTGATGACATTGGTGTGTTTGGCAATCCAGCCGATGCCCGCACGTTCAGCCCAAACCTTCTCCATGACAGGACCGGTATCGACGTAATACCTTCCCTCAACACCCGGAAACTCCGCTTGCATCCAAGCCCAGAGTTGCTTCAAGCGTCCTGTGAGTACATCATGGTAATCATCTCCCCACGCATATCGGGATATCTTGCCGACGTTTCGTTCCTGCGAATGCTGAACCGGTGTATAGTAATTCATCGCAAGACAAATAACTGACTTCGCACCCGGAACAATGTTCGCCGGATTGCTGCGTTTCT
>CAZWIN010000476.1:0-1711 GCA_964633855.1 uncultured Chitinophagales bacterium | reverse complement strand
AAAACTCAAACGTACGGGATTCGCCCACCTGTTTGAACATATGATGTTTCAGGGTTCGGAGCATGTAGCGGATAACGAGCACTTCAAGTTGCTGCAGGAAGTCGGCGCGAACATCAACGGTACGACAAATATGGACCGGACGAACTATTTTGAAGTCGTACCGAGTAATTATCTGGAGCTCGCCATCTATCTTGAATCTGACCGGATGGGCTATCTCCTTCCTGCAATGACGCAGGAGAAATTGGACAACCAGCGTGACGTTGTGAAGAACGAACGCCGGCAGAGTTACGAGAACCAGCCCTACGGAATGGTGTATGAGAAAATCCTGAAGGCCTTTTATCCTGAAGGCCATCCCTACAGCTGGCCGACGATCGGCTCCATGGAGGATCTTTCCGCCGCCTCGATGGAAGACATCATGGAATTCTTCCGGATATACTATGCACCGAACAATGCCAGCATTACTATTGCCGGAGATTTCAATCCGTCACAGGTGAAGGAATGGATTCAGAAATACTTCGGGTCATTTAAGCGCGGGGCGGAAATTGTGCGGCCTCCGATGCAGCCGGTGACACTCACCGAAGAAAAGAGATTGATGTTTGAAGACCGTGTGCAACTTCCCCGACTGTATCTCACATGGCCGAGCGCGCCAATGAACACACGCGAGGATGCCATCATGGATGTGCTTACTGATATTCTCTCTGCGGGGAAAAATTCACGGCTGTATAAATCATTGGTGTACGAGAAACAGGTTGCCCAATCGGTTTCGGCTTCACAGGATGGGCAAGAGATTGCAGGCCAGACCTGGATTGAAGTAACAGCGAAGCCCGGCAAAACTCTGACAGAGATGGAACAGCTTATTGATGCAGAACTTGCCCGCCTTCTCAAAGAAGGGGTGACGGAAAAGGAAATTCAAACGTCAATCAACAACAAGGAAAATGCCGTCATCAACAGCAGGGCAACCGTGCTCGGCAAGGCCAATTCACTCGCAACATATTTCACGCTGACTGGCGATCCAAACAACTTCAACACGCAGCTTGATCGCTTCAAAGGCATTACCCCGGCAGAAGTTCTTGCCGTTGCCAAAAAAGTATATTCTTCGCCGAGGGTCTCGTTCAGCGCAGTCCCGCAGGGGAAAACCGACCTTGCCGCCGAGCGGAGTAAAATAGAAAAGAAAGGTGGTGTGGAATGAGAACCCGAATATTCACTCTTGCTCTTACCATCCTGACTACGGGAATCATCATGACAGCTTCAGCACAGAATGACTTTGATAGAACCATCCGCCCCAAGGCATTGAAAGTACCGGAAGTAAAGCTACCGCAGATCCAAAAGACAACGTTAAGCAATGGACTGCAGGTGCTTCTCGTAGAAGATCATGAGTTGCCGGTAGTTGCGATGAACCTTGTTATTCAGACCGGCTCTGCTGCCGACCCGCTTGACAAGCCGGGCATTGCTTCGATGACGGCCGACCTTCTTGATGAAGGGACAAAGAACCGCACCTCGCTTCAGATAGCCGAAGCGCTGGAGTTCATCGGCGCGGATCTCAGCGTCCGTTCGGGCACCGATGGCTCGTTTATTACGTTGAACTCTATGACCAAGCATCTCGAAACTGCATTCGATGTTTTCGCCGATGTTCTTATCAATCCTACGTTTCCGCAGAAGGAATTTGACCGGCTGAAAGAGCAGCGCCTTACTTCCCTGCTCCAACAAAAGG
>CAZWIN010000475.1:0-1720 GCA_964633855.1 uncultured Chitinophagales bacterium | reverse complement strand
TCGCTTTCACGGATCCTTATTCTTGTTTCCGGAACATGGTGGATATTTATGGGCTCGTTTCAAGATAAGGTCGGAGTGTTTCTACTGTTAAGAATCATACCCGATTGTATTACAGCTTGTCTTCTTTTTATTATTCTCGTCCGACGTTATCATCTGTTTTCTATTTCGCAGGAGGCGTTGAGCGGTATTCTTCGTTACGGTTTTCCTTTCCTTCCTGCAACGCTCATGTATTGGATGCTTGGATTCGTTGACCGCTGGTTTCTCTACAAATCCGGGTTCGAGGGAGAAGTTGGACTGTATGCACTTGCAGTCAAAATGGGCCTGATCTTGACCCTGTTTGCCACGGCAGTTCAGATGGCATTCAATCCTTTTTCCATGGCTGTGAAAGATCACCAGAAATCACCCGATTTTTATGCCCGGTCGTTTGGTTTAACGATCACCTTCCTGGTTGTGCTCGTGCTGGGTATCGCAGCGAATCTGCAATGGCTGGTAACGCTTGTCGGAGGAGAAGGCTATCAGATGGCAACTGTTCCTGCGACGGTTCTTTTGATAGGCAATATGTTCTATGTCGCTTCGGTGTTCTTTGCAACGGGGACGAACATCCGGGAAAAAACAGTGTATCATGTGTATTCATACTCGGCTGCATTGCTTGTTGCAATAATTCTTTGTGCTATTCTGATACCTCGATTTGGGGTCCTTGGCGCGGCGCTTTCGGTTGGCTCGTCAAATATTGTGCTTGCATCCGTGACATTGCTACTTGCACAACGTGTGCATCCGATTGCCTACGGCATATCAAGAGCCCTTGTAGGGGTTGTTATTACAGTAACAGCAGTGTTGATGTTTGTTTCTTTCGATTCAAGCGGCAGTGTTATGGTAATACTGTTAAAGAATTGTGCGGGTGTGATGATCGCTGGTGTCGTAGCAAAGGTGATACTCCCGCGTCAGGAATGGGATAAAGTGATGGCTAGAGCAGCATCGTTTGGGAGATAAGAGAAGCATCCATGTGCGGTATTGCCTGCATAGTTGAAAAGAACCCAAAAAGTGTTGCTGACACATTTCGTTTGCAAAACATGTCCAACACATTGCAACACCGCGGCCCCGATGATTCGGGCAACAAGGTGCTTGGCAGGGTAGGGCTCGCATTTCGCCGTCTGAGCATTATTGACCTTTCTGCAACGGGCCATCAGCCGATGTCGGATGCAAGCGGAAGATATTGGATTGTTTTCAATGGCGAGATATACAATTACTTGGAGCTCGCGGAGATACTCAAACAGAAGGGACATCAGTTCCGCACACACTCCGATACGGAAGTGATTCTTGAAGCGTACAAAGAATGGGGCAGCAACTGTGTTACTCATTTCAATGGTATGTGGGGGCTTGTTCTGTACGATACACAAGAGGACATGGTCTTTTGCTCACGTGACAGGTTTGGCGTAAAACCGTTCTATTATTTTCAAGATGACGAGCGTTTCCTCTGTGCTTCCGAGATCAAGGCGATTATTGCGTCTGGATTGGTTCAGGTTTCCGAAAATTATCGTCGCTCCTTTGAATTGGTGGCGCTGGGATATGCGGATACAACAGAGGAGACTTTATTCTCGGGCATTCATACACTTTCTCCAGGTCATTCCATATTCATTGACCGCCAGGGGCAAGTACATCGCAAACAATATTGGCTCATGCCTGAAGGTGTGAGGGACATCCCCTATAATGATGCTGTTGA
>CAZWIN010000474.1:0-1754 GCA_964633855.1 uncultured Chitinophagales bacterium | reverse complement strand
TTTTCCGGACTACGCACCAAATCTTGGACATGGGCTTATTGGAGAGGAATCCGGAGTATCGTGGGTGAGCACGAGCACTTCAGAAGTTACGTTACAAAGCGGCGACTCGGCCAATGTCAACGTGTCTGCTCTGGCGGCAAAACCTGCGGGTGTCTATCAGTCTGTTTTGCGGATCTCAGCCGCGAACACACCGCCAATACAAATACCAATTCGAATGAACGTCTCGGATATCGGGACTGCAACAATCGGATTAAGCGCGACAGAATTTTCCGATACTGTCGTTGTCGGAGACAGCTCTTCGCTCACGCTGATAATTTCAAATTTTGGAAACGCAGATCTGATATGGGGAATTGTTGATACCTCAAGCATACCTTGGATCAGCGTTTTTCCCCCGTTAGGAATTGTAAGCCCGAGTGTGTCGGGACTAACCGAGTTGACATTCCGATCTGCCGACCTGACACCAGGAACGACATATACGACTCAATTGCTTATTGTAAGCAATGACCCTGCAAATAGTTCAATTGCTTTCCCCGTACATTGGCGCGTAGACCCATCCGTATCGGTTGGCGGGGACTTAGGGTCGCTGCCCGAGAAATTTGTACTCTATCAAAATTATCCCAATCCATTCAATCCGGAAACAAAAATCACCTTCGATCTCCCAGGAGCTACTCACGTAAATTTGATTGTTTTTGACCTTCTTGGGAGAGAGGTGGCAACTTTGGCTAACGGCGTATATAGAGCAGGAAAACATATGATATCCTTCAATGCCAGCCACTTTTCTACAGGAGTTTACATCTATAGGCTGACTGCGGGTGATTTTGTTCAAAGCCGGGAGATGGTAATAATTCGTTAGACCTGCCGAGGATAGAATCAGCCATCGGTCAGAAACACTAATTCTTTGCGCTAACCTTGCACAAAACCCATGTTTTGGTTATATTTGTTAGATAAGTTTTTTTGCTGTTGTGCTGAGGGGGAAGCCCATTCCTGCTGCAGGATCAATCTCATTACTGGTTCCAGATTTACCACTTCTGATGCCTCTACATGAGTAGTAATCTTAAGGTATTCTCCGGTCGGTCAACCCAGTCACTTGCGGGAAGAATCGCTGGCCAGCTTCGCGAGCCGCTTGGCCGTTGCGAGATCAAGACATTCAGTGACGGTGAAATCTGGGTAAAGTACAGCGATAACATTCGCGGAAGCGATGTTTTCATTATTCAATCAACAATACCTCCAGCGGAGAATCTGCTGGAATTGTTGATCATGATTGATGCCGCGAAAAGGGCATCGGCAAGAAAAGTCGCTGCTGTTATCCCTTATTTTGGCTATGCACGGCAGGATAGAAAAGATCAGCCGCGCGTCTCAATTACGGCGAAGCTCGTAGCCAATCTCATTACGGAGGCTGGCGCAGATCGGGTGATCACAATGGATTTGCATGCACCGCAAATTCAGGGCTTCTTTGACATACCTGTTGACCATCTGTATTCATCGGCAGTGCTGGTGAAGCACTTCAAGAAGTTGAGGATACCCAACCTTGCGGTCGCATCACCCGATGTCGGCGGCATCAAGATGGCAAGAGCGTATGCCAAAAGGCTCGAAGCTGATTTGATCGTTATTGATAAACGCCGTCCAAAGCAGAACGAAGCCGAAGTTATGAACATCATCGGCGATGCACACGGAAAGAATATTCTGATCGTTGACGATCTGATTGATACTGCAGGCACGCTCTGTAATGCTGTAAAAGCGCTTCAGGATGCAGG
>CAZWIN010000473.1:0-1757 GCA_964633855.1 uncultured Chitinophagales bacterium | reverse complement strand
GGATGCTATTCAGGCGGTCGGCGCAATACGCATTGATGTGCAGCGGATGAAGATTGACGCTCTCTCGGCGGGCGGACAAAAATGGCAGATGTCGCCACACGGCACAGGGTTTCTGTATCTGACCGATGAATTGCAATCCATTCTTCAGCAGGCAAACCTCGGCTGGCTTGCAGTTGCCGACCCTTGGGATTTTTACAACTACAACCAACCACTTGCCGCCGGCGCACGGCGCTACGAAGGTGGAAGCCTTATCATGCCAACGCTCTGGGGCATGGATGCTGCGTTGAGGACAATCTCGGAATTCGGAATTGATTCGATTGAACAGCACCTTCTCTCTCTTACTGAAGCACTCATTAAAGGATTCTCAAGCATTGCAGGAGTGGAGGTGATGACTTCACCGATTCCGCATGAGCGCGCAGGTATTGTCACTATCAAGGTGCCTCCGACATCGGATGAACATTCTGTCTTCAAAAAACTTCTCGGCAGAGATATTACCGCAGCACTACGGGATAACCGTCTCCGCTACTCACCGCATTTCTACTGTACGGTTGACGAAATGCACGACACTGTTGAAGCGACCCGCAAATATATCAGCCAGGTGAAATAGGCCTATGCCGCAACTCAAGCGCGAGCTTTCTACATTCGATTTGACGATGATTGCCATCGGCAGTACTATCGGGTCGGGCATATTCCTGACTCCCTCGCTTGTCGCTCAAAACCTTCCATCCCCCGCATGGATACTGGGCGCGTGGATAGTTGGAGGAATCATGGCATTGTGTGGCGCACTCACGTTTGCCGAACTCGGCGGCATGTTCCCCTCTGCCGGCGGTATGTACGTATATCTCTCGGAAGCCTACGGCAAGTTGACGGGCTTTCTGTTCGGCTGGGCATATTTTCTCGTTGTCAACACCGGGGGAATTGCGGCGCTCAGCCTTGCCTTTGCAACATACCTGGGATTTTTCATTCCATTAGGAACAACAGGCTCACAGGTCGCAGCTATCTCTGGAATTATTTTGCTCACGGCATTGAACGTCTATGGCGTAAAGCCCGGCGGCATCTTTTCCGATGTTTTCACCATCCTCAAGCTTGCAGGAATAGCCGCTCTGATCATTATCGGGTTCTCGATGGGTTCTTTACACACGACTGATGTATCCCTTCCGCAGAGCGACCTGCCATCAGGATTGGGAGGTGCACTCGCTGCGGCAATGGTTGGTGTGCTCTGGTCGTACGGCGGATGGCAGCACGCCTCCTTCACCGCAGGAGAGGCAAAGAACCCGACACGGAGTGTTCCGCTGGCCATGATCATCGGCGCGATTGTGGTAACTGCCGTTTATCTTCTGGCAAACCTCTCCTATCTTTTCCTTCTGTCAGTGCCGGAGATTACATCTTCATCGCGGCTCGCTTCTGACGCAATCAGCAGAGTACTTGGCCCTGCCGGCGGGAGTATGATCGCCTTTACCATCTTTATTTCCACTTTCGGGTCTGTGGGGATTTTCACCCTCACAACACCGCGCATTTATTTTGCTATGGCAAATGACGGGCTGCTCTTCAAGCGCGTCGCAGAGATTCATCCCCGCTATCATACTCCTGCATTTGCAATCATCGTTCAATCCGCTTGGGCGATAGTCCTTATTTTGTTCTGGGGTACGTTCGATAGGCTGATTTCCTACGTGGTGTTTACGGATTGGATTTTTTTCGGGCTTACCGGCGCAAGTGTTTTTCTTCTCAGAAAAAGAAGACCCAATGTACCCCGTCCG
>CAZWIN010000472.1:0-1772 GCA_964633855.1 uncultured Chitinophagales bacterium | reverse complement strand
ATTTCACAGGAGAACCTCCACGCGCTTGTACGTATTGAAAAATTCCCGACCAGCTCCGCCAACCTGGTACGCGAAGACAATAAACCCGCGTTCGGCAGAAAATACACTATCATCGAACGGGGTGGCATGAAGATCGGCGTCTTCGGCCTGATGACGCAAAACCTTGCCGGTGTGGTAAACCAGAATAATATCATTGACCTCAAGGTGCTCTCCCCCATTGAGACTGCTGAAGAAATTGTCAAGGAGCTTGACCCGCTCACGGACATGATCATCGCTATAACACACCAGGGTGTTTCGGAAGATTCGGCTCTTGCGGCAAACGTCAACGGAATCAATGTCATCGTGGGCGGACACTCGCACACACGGCTGCAAAAACCAAAAGTGGTCAACGATGCAATCATTGTACAGGCAGGGTCGAACTGTGAGAACCTTGGCATATTGCAAGTGACCGTCGAGAATGACCGCGTCACCAAGTATGACGGCCGGCTTCTTCAACTCTGGGCGCGCGACGGGCGCAAAACCAGACTCAGCCCGTTTGTGGATTCCCTCAAAGCAGAAATTGACAAATCCTACTCGGAGGTGATCGCCACGCTGAAGGAAGACTGGAAGCGCGGTGACGGAGAAACCGCCATCGGCAATTTTATTACCAATGCAATGGCAGAAGCAGCTTCAGCGGAAATCGGATTTACCAATACGCACGGCATTCGCAAGGATATGTCCGCCGGCCCGATGACCAAGCGCGATCTCTACGAGATCCTCCCGTTCAGGAATGTGCTTGTCACATTCCAGCTCACCGGCAAAGAACTCCGCTCCATCATGGCCTATTATTTCAAACGCAAGCCGGCAATACAAATGTCGGGCATATGGTGCCAATGGAAAAAGACGGAAAGCGGAGACATCGAGATCGTACAGCTCAAAGTCAACGGGAAACCGGTTGAAGATGGAAGAAACTACATCTGCGCGACGAGCGATTTCTTCGCAGGACAATCACAACAGTACATCGGCATGGAAATCGAACGGCCGATTTTCTCATCGAAGACGCTCTTCGACGTCGTCGAATCGGCGGCAAGAAAAGCGGGGAATATTGCCACGAAAGTAGAAAACAGATATCAGGAAATACAGTAGCCGGTTTTTGATTTGTGAAACGGGGATGGGCATATATTCTGCGATGAATAACGACTTTGATCTCCTCCGTTTGTTAACTCAATCAAACAAAACGAAGGCGCAAAGAGAAAAACGTAGGGGCTGTCTTAACGAGGTTGCGTCATCTTGAGCGCGGTCCCACACGCTTTATGGGCGGGACGAAGCCGAAAGATGTTCATAGACAATACCGGCCTGCAATTTCATGTGACAAGCTTCGACTCCGCTCCACCAGTTGATCCTCTGTGGTCGCTGCGCTCAGCATGACAGTGATCGAGTTTTGGAAAAGCAACAGAACATAACACTACTTCGGGAGAACAACATATCATGAGCACCAACAACTTCCCCATTCTTATTATTACCGGCAGGCCCGCCGCAGGTAAATCCGAGGTGATTGATTTCCTCAAGAAGTGCGACCCGAGGGAACGCCTCTCCCGTTTCCATATTGCAGAATTCGAAGAGCTTGACGACTTCCTCTATGTGTGGGAAACATTTGAAGTGGATGACATCCTTTCACGGCACGGCAAACCACGCGTCTGGACTGATGAGAAGTACTGGTTTAAGGAGCATTTCATCTGGAACCTGTATATCGAGCGTATCAATCTCGAGTACAGAAAGAAACTGGCGCGGAA
>CAZWIN010000471.1:0-1827 GCA_964633855.1 uncultured Chitinophagales bacterium | reverse complement strand
TCCTCGGGCGGCTGGGTATGGAGGATTTCTTCAACGATATTGCCTTTCTCGTCCGCAACCACCTGATAATGGAACAGATCGCCTTTCGCCGGAATATCCATGATGCGGCTACCATAAGGGAGTTTGCCTCTCAGTTTGCGAGGCCTGAGCTTCTGGATTATCTCTACCTGCTTACGTATGCGGATCTTTCGGCTGTGAACACCAACGTGTGGACAGAGTGGAAAGCCTCCTTACTGCAGGAGTTGTACCAGCGAACGGCGGAAGTATTGCACCGGAATCTCCACGGCGAACAGATACATGCTTTTCACCAGACGAAGCGCGATGCCGCGGTGGAGCAAGTGGTTCAGAGGCTGGGCAAAGCCATGCCTCATGAACAAGTCAGGCGCCATCTTGACGGGATTCAAAATGAGGCGTACGTTTCTGTTTTTACTGACGATGAGATCAGCCAGCATATTCAAAAGAGTTCAGACGGTGAACCTGTATCAGCGCTCTTTGCACACCGGGAAGGATACACGGAGATAACGGTGATTGCGCAGGATGCACCGTTTGCGCTTTCAAAATTTTGTGCCGTCATTTCTGCAAATGATGCCAATATCTTTGATGCGAACATCTTCACGCGTGATGACGGGGTAATCATTGACCGGTTCCGTGTCAGCGATGCAGTCAGTAAACAACATCTGGAGCACCGCACCTGCACGAAAATCAATTCGGATATGAATGCAATAATCGCCGGGAAGCTTGACATTGAACATCTCTTTGAACTGCACAGAAGGAAGTGGAAACGGAGGCCCAAACTTCCTGTGAATCCGAACATACGCCATGCAGTGGAATTTGAAGAGAATCCGAAGTACACTATTATTGATGTGTATGCCCCGGACTCGCTGGGGTTGTTGTTTCGTATTACTGAAGCGATTTCCCGTCTCGGTCTTGACATCTACTTTGCAAAGATTGCCACGAGAATGGATGGCATTGTGGATGCGTTTTACACGCTCGAGCGCACTGGAACAACCATCAACAATCCTGATCGGCGTGAGGAGATACGGCGACAACTATTGAAGACGGTCACTGCCATGTCGGTTGAAGAACTTGCGTGAACATGGGAACCAGGACACACGGGCGGCAAGAAGATGTTTGCATCACGATGTTGATCCTGGTTCTTCTCGTCGGGTCCGGGACATTCAATGTCAGTGCCCAACTGAGAACAATGCGGTTTAGTCATGTGTCGCTTGAGCAGGGCCTCTCCAGCGAACTAGTGACGAGCGTTGTTCAAGGAACAGATGGATTCATGTGGTTTGGGGGCGACGCCGGCCTGAACCGGTGGGATGGATATTCGTGCAAGACGTATAAGCACAATCCCGCAGATACAGCATCCCTGCCCGACAATTCAATTACTGATCTTTTTGTCGACCATGACGGAGAGCTGTGGATCGGTATGTATCAAAATCTCGGACGGTATGACCGCCATACCGGAAAGATTCACAGGGTCTTATTCTTGCCGGCGATTTCCCAGCGCCTTCGGGGGATGTATGTGAATCAGATCGCTGAAGACAATCATGGAAATCTTTGGCTTGCAACGACCGGCGGATTGATACGGTATGGGCAGACGGACGGCACGATTGAATTCTTCCGCATTCCTGAAAGCGTTGCGCCCGAAGAGAGCAACCACGGGAATACTCTTGTTGTTCAGGAAGATTGCATTTGGTTCGGCTCCTCAGGCATTTTTGTGTTTAGCATACCGCGAAGAGAATTTTCTCGTGTTATACTTTCGCTCGCTTCAGAAGACACTCTGGGAAACATACTCTCTTTATTGAAGGATAGGCAAGGTTG
>CAZWIN010000470.1:0-1835 GCA_964633855.1 uncultured Chitinophagales bacterium | reverse complement strand
ACGAAGTCATCGTCAACCTGCTTGAGCATTCACCCGGTATGAAAATCATCCCAGCGACTATCGTGCGAAACTATCTCGCTCAAACGAGCCTTGGCGTCGCAGGCATCCCCGACATGCACATGATTCATAATCTCCAGCAAGGTCTGAAGTGCCGCTACCTGTTGACGGGCAATCTCTACACATCCATCGGTGAGGTGAAATACACATCAACATATACAAATCGAATCGCCAGTGGCAGCGTCACGATGCGACTGGTTGACTGCGACTCCTCTACAGTTGTGTGGGCGAAACACGTGGAGGCGACATACTCCACCAGCGCGTACTACAATCCTACGTCGCAATCCCCCACAACGTATCTCACAGACGGTCAATTGTTGCAAGGACTTATCAAGAACCTCGGTTATGATGTGGCAAGAAGTTTTTATGAGCACCAATAAAGCAAAGGTGGAGCCATGGTAAAAGACCTTGTATGTGGAATGGGCGTCGAAGAAGACAGCCCCGAGACGTTTTCCATGAAGTATCATGGAACGAGATATTCCTTCTGTAGCGCTGATTGTTTGTTGCTTTTCAGCAGGGCCCCACACGCCTATGCCAATTATCGAAGTAAACAGAATTCCATGGCAAAGGATGTCGTGTGTGGGATGCAGGTGGACAAGAACAACCCTCCTTTCATGATGGGATCGAACGGGACAGTATACTACTTCTGTTCGGACTTTTGCAAACAAGAATTTCTGCACAATCCGAACCAATTCGTGGAGAAATCATAGTGCCCGAGATCAGACAGGATGTAACGACAAAGGAGTGGGTCATCTTCGCGAAGGAACGCGCAAAACGGCCCGAAGATTTCAAACGGGATCTGAATCGACCGAGGCCAGATCCTTTTGTTGACCGATGTCCTTTTTGTCCGGGGAATGAGTCAATGACCATGACTGAGGTCTACCGCCAACCTTCTCCCGCGGTAATCCCTGATGGAGCGTGGGGGGTGAGGGTCGTTCCCAACCTGTTTCCGGCACTGATTGATCGCGGGGGCCTCAGCCGGATTGCCGAAGGAAATCTCTTCCACCATCTTGATGGCGTCGGACGGCATGAAGTTATCATCGAATCACCCGTACATAATCGTTTCCTCTTCGATATGGCTAATGAGGAGGTCGAGGCAGTAGTCGATGCGTACCGGGCACGCTTTGGTCAACTTCGTGAAGATGGCCGCTTCAAGGTGATTCTGATTTTCAAGAACCACGGGAGGGATGCCGGAACCTCTCTCGAACACCCTCACTCTCAGATCATTGCAGCGCCTGTAGTGCCTGCGCACATCAGGAACAAATATGAAATTGCGACAGCATATTTCGACGACACGGAGCGGTGTATCTATTGCGATGTTGTACACGAGGAACTGAAGCTGCAGAAGAGAGTTGTGCTGGTGACCGGCCTGTTCGTTGCGTTCCATCCCTTTGCGTCGCGGTCTCCGTTTGAAACCTGGATAGCCCCGCTTCGACATAGCTCGTCGTTCGGAAGGATCACCGACGAAGAGGCCACAGACTTTGCCGCCGTTCTTCGCATCATCCTGAAGAGGCTGCATGTCGGACTTGGCAGCCCGGATTTCAACTATGTAATCCATACGGCGCCCTTGAATGATGAAGACAAACCATACTACCTCTGGCATATGCAGATCATTCCCCGTCTGACAACGCCCGCAGGGTTTGAGCTCGGCTCAGGAATGTCTATCAACACGGCGTTGCCCGAGGAGACGGCGGAGTTTATGAGATCCATTGAGGTCTAAGTGCCACGCCCAGAGGTGAAACATATTCCAGGGAGGAATTATGAAAACATTACAAGTA
>CAZWIN010000469.1:0-1879 GCA_964633855.1 uncultured Chitinophagales bacterium | reverse complement strand
ACAAAGAAACTGGAAGCTGAAATCCTGAAAGTGTACAACGCCTACTGGAAGGGGTATTTGAAAGGCGATGTAAAAAGCATGTCTTCGCTGCTTGCTGATGACTACACACAGGTCGGCAGCGCAGAAACCGAGGTGTTCAACAACAAGAAGGCCGCGGTAAAATTCCTGAAGGACACCATCGGACAGGTTGCCGGTAAGCTGGAAATGCGAAACAGGAATACCAGAATCGAGCCATGGGGCAACACAGTTCTTATTCACGAGCGTTGCGACGTATATGTTCTTGCTGATGCAGAATGGATGTTCTATGCCAGGTTCAGGGCTTCAACCGTGATGCAGAAAAAGAAACAGGGTTGGAAGATAGTTCATCAACATTCGTCTTTTCCTGACGCAAGGACTGGAGAAGGTGAAAACATTGCTACGGAGAAAATCGCAGCAGAAAATCAGCAACTTCGAGAGGCAGTAAAACGTCGCACCATTGAACTGGAAGAAAAAAGCCGGGAGCTGTCAATTGAGGCGGCTTTGGAAAAAGTCCGTGCTATTGCCATGGGCATGAAGGAACCGGCCGATATGCTGGATGTGTGCAAGACCATGTCCCTGCAATTGCAATCATTGGGCGTGAAGGAGATTCGTAATGTGCAAACTGCCATCTTCTATGAGGGCCGGGGCACGTACATGAACTATGAATATTATGCCAGACACAAGAAAACCATCATCACCGAGACTTCTTATACGAATAATAAAGTACACAAGGCCTTTGCCACAAAAATGCTTAAGGGTAAGGGTGAGATTTTCATTACGCATATCAAAGGCAAGAAAGTAAAGGACTGGATTGCCTACCAAAAAACCACCAATGTATTTATTGACCGGTTCCTGGAAAAAGCCGGCTCACTCAATTATTACTGGCATTCATTAGGGCCTGTGGCACTTGGGATCTCCACGTATGCGCCATTGAGTAAAGAGGAACTGGGTTTGTTCAACCGTTTTCTGAATGTATTTGAACTGGCTTATACAAGGTATCTGGATATTGAACAGGCTCATGGACAGGCAAGAGAAGCACAGATCGAAGCGGCATTGGAGAGAATCCGGGCACGCGCAATGGCAATGCACAACAGCGATGAGCTTGTCGAAGCTGCCGACGTGGTATTTGACCAATTGAGAACACTCGGCATTGAGTCCATCCGGACAGGAGTGGCGACATTTGATGAGTCGAAAGAAATGATAGAGGTGTGGTCGCGTGCGCATTCCCACAAGCAATCTGCGAAGAAGATTCTCGGTGTTGTCCCGAAAGACAGTCACCCCTTTTTCATCGGATGTTTCAATGCATGGAAGCAGAAGGAGAGATACTATTGCCAGGAATTCGTTGGGAGTGAGGTGGTAGAGTATTACCAAATCATGTCATCAATTCTCTCATATCCCCAATCGCAAAGCCATAACCCGAAGGAAGTGTTCTACACCTTCTTTTTCCCTGAAGGATCTGTCAATGTTGTCCGTCAGGAGAAGCTGACAGGCGAAGAACTCAAGATTATGGAGCGGTTTGCCGGTGTGTTTGGATTGATATACAGACGCTTTCTCGATCTCCAACAAGCCGAAGCCCAGGCAAGAGAAGCACAAATAGAAGCCGCATTGGAAAGAGTGCGCAGTCGTTCCATGGGCATGCAAAAGAGCGAGGAGCTTAGGGAGGTGATTCAGGTTGTTTACCAACAACTCGTTCACTTGAATATCCATGTTGAACATACCGGGTTCATTATGGACTACAAAGAGAGGGATGACATGCATATCTGGCTTGCTGACAAGCATGCGGTCCCCTTTCAGATAACCATTCCCTATTTCGATTCACCGCATTGGAACAGCTTCAATAAAGCAAAAGCAGCGAAAAAAG
>CAZWIN010000468.1:0-1918 GCA_964633855.1 uncultured Chitinophagales bacterium | reverse complement strand
CCATCGACGACCTGAAGACCATTGCCATCTCACGCCTCATGCTGGATAATTTCCCGCACATCAAAGCGTATTGGGTGATGCTGACGGAGGAAGTCGCCGCAATGGCGCTCAATTTCGGCGCTGATGACATGGATGGAACAGTCGGCGGCGAGAAGATTGCCCACGATGCTGGTGCTATCAGTCCGATGACGCTTGCGAAAGATCAGATTGTACGAATCATCAAGGATGCGGGAAAGATCCCGGTTGAGCGCGATGTGTACTACAACCCGTTGCACGTGCACACGGATAATGTTATCGGAAAGATTCCGTATCTGAACTCCGTTCCGTTCTACGCTAACTTTGAGAAGCGTCAGTTCAGGATTCTGCCTGTCGCCCCGCGCCGTATGGGAATGTTGAGCGAACAGGGGGAAATAGAAGCAGGCCCGTTTTCGCTGATGGATTATCTACGGCAGGAGGACAAGCTTGAACTCATGGGCTGGTGCATTGCAACGCGTGACCAGGTGAAAAGTGTGATGCTCTTCTCGAAGGAGGGCTGGGCCGGGCTTGCAGGGAAGAAAATCGGCATTACGGACGATACGGCCACATCGGTAAAGTTGCTGAAAGTTCTGCTGGAGAAAAAGTATGGCGTCTCCGCCCGCTTTGAGCGGCTTCACTCGGGCGTGAATGACTACTCCGGGTATGATGCCGTGCTGCTCATCGGCGATGAAGCGCTCACATACAACAAAACCGGACTGGATGGATTTGAGCTGGTCTATGATCTTGCAAAGGAATGGTACGATTGGCAGAAACTTCCGTTCGTGTTTGCGGTCTGGGGAATGAAGAAGTCGTTGCCGGAAGCAGCCAAACAGGAACTCAAGGACGTCCTTTCAGCCTCGCTCGACAAATCAGAAACGGACATCGTTGGTGTTGCAGGCAGGCATGGCCGCGAAATCGGGTTGGCCGATAGCGAGATACAGGATTACCTGGCGGGATTCAACTATCGGTTGGGTGAGAGGGAGAAGGAAGCGATGGGAGTATTCAAAAACTTGGTTTCTTCAATTGAGGTTGAGAGAGTAAAACTTGGATAAATGTTGGGGCAGGCAATGGGAAAAGTAAAAGAGCCGCAAGCCACGTATGTTGTTGATCGGAGAGGGAGAAAGACGGCGGTAATATTAGGCATGGAAGAATATGAGCGTTTGCTTGAAGATTTGGCCGATCTTTCTGCAATAGCCAAAAGGAAAAAAGAAACTTCTGTTGGTTGGGAACAGGTAAAGAAGCGACTAAAGCGGGATGGTCTCTTATAGACTCGAATTTAAACCTTCGGCAGAACGGGAGCTTCGTAAATTACCAAGCATTGTAGTTGCCAGGGTAAGCGGGGTTATTGATTCTTTGGTGGTCAATCCATTCCCTGCCCATAGCGTTAAGTTGGCAGGTTCGATAAATGCCTATCGTATTCGTGTTGGTGATTATCGAATCGTTTACACGGTTGAGAACAAGGTTTTGTTGATAACTGTTATCAGGGTACGTCACAGAAAAGAAGCCTATCGCAAACAATAGATATGATTCATAAATGCAACTTTTAGATATTCATACCAAAGTCCGTTCCGGAGAGAGGCTAAGCCGGGAAGAGGGATTGTTCCTTCTCCAGAAAGGCGAACTGCTTGATCTCGGCGATCTGGCTAATACCATCCGGTTCAAGAAGAATCCCGAGCCAAGGGTCACGTTCGTTGTTGATACCAACCCGAACTACACCAACATCTGCAATATAGATTGCATCTTCTGTGCATTCTACAGGCATACGGGTGAAGCCGGAGAGTACACATACTCCGTTGATCACATGATTCAGAATTTCAAAGAGTCAGCTGCGAAGGGCGTAACGACGATTCTTTTGCAGGGCGGAGTCAATCCTGCCGTGCCGTTTGAGTATTACGTCGAGATG
>CAZWIN010000467.1:0-1919 GCA_964633855.1 uncultured Chitinophagales bacterium | reverse complement strand
CGATCATTTCTTCTTCAACTCCTGATCCCAGTTCGCTATCAGCGTTATCGGTGCGGATACGAGTTTTGATTCACTGATAACTGCAACAAACTGTTTTCCATCACTGCTCACATCAGCGATATTGTTCCCGACAATACTCCGCGACTCATAGTCGAACAACGTACTCACGCTATCCACAACGAGTGTGGATGTACCTGCGTTGACATATGCAACTTGCAGTTTTCTATCGACGGAAGAAAAGAAAATCTGTCGTGGGTCTGAGCGCCAGAAGGGAGCCCGTCCTCCATTGGTCGAGATTTGGAATTTCCCTCCCGAGCCGTCAAGTAAGCGCGCATAAATTTCCTGCCTTCCGGTTTCATCGGATGTGTAGACAACCCAGCGGGAATCGGGTGAAAACGTACCGCCGCCTTCATTAAACTCCGTCTGCACAAACGGTATCGGCCGGCGGTTATCAAAGAGCGGCAGAAGCCACATATCATTCTTTGTTTTCGGGTCACCACCCGACGTGTAGGTCAAGTACCGACCGTCTCGCGAGCAATCGGTCACGAATTTATTCCTGCCCGATTCAAGAAGTAGCTGGTCTTCGCCTGTGCCGTTTGCGCTCTTGATATAGAGATTGAATACACCTTTTCTGTTTGAACTAAAGAGGATAGAATCCCCTCTTGGCGACCAGAATGAGCCCAAATCTATCGCAGGATTGAAGGTCAGCCGGGAACTCGTCCCGCGAGAAAGTTCATGAATCCAGATATCGCCGTTCCGGGTTTGAGATTCGAGGATGTCAAATACAACATACTTCTGATCAGGAGAGAATCGTATTCCGCGAGCATTGAGGTCTGGAAGAAGTGTTGTCCGCGTTCCTGTTCTATCATAAATTGCGGCCCGCTGTATTTGATTCTCGCCACTCTGTAAGATAAGGTTGCCACTCTGAGAGACGGAAAATATTCCCTTGCTAAAGGCGGGTGTATAAATGATCTGTTCGGTTATCGGCACAGCATCTCCTGCAATATCAAGCTTGTGGAGATCGAACGGCTGCGCCATCAATGTTCCTTGTCGAATAAAAAGCAATTGCCCTGCTGCATAGCAGATATTTGAGCTGGCAAGGAATAACATCTTGGTTACGGAAGAATCAAGAGCTGAAATCTTTGCGGCATCCGTTTCAGTAGCAACAGCCGACAATGTTTGTGTCATATAAACAAAATGATTGCCGTCAGGCAAAAAGAAGGGCCAGCGGTGACTGCTTTCATGCCGCGTTGTATCGAATGAAGTTACCTGTGCCGGCGTGCCGCCTGCAGCAGATACTTTTGAGATAGGTTCAAACGGACCGGGAGCAAATATAATAATGCCGTCTTTATTCCAGGAACCGCCTCTACCGTCGCCCGCATCGCAAATCGTCAACACCGGGCCACCGGCAGCGTCTATATTTTTCAGCTTACCCCGGGAGAAGAATGCCAGCTTGCGGCTGTCATAGGACCAGAAAGGATAAAACGCTGCATCAGTTCCTGCTAGCATTGTTGCAGTAAGCGAACTAAGCCTCCGTACCCAGAGATGATCCGTTCCGTTCGTGTCCGTCGCAACGAAAGCGATTGAACTGCCATCCGGTGAAATTGTAATGTGCCCCCCCTGTGTAATATTGAAATTAGATTTCTGTGGGGGAAGGATTGATGACCGCATCACCT
Organism: uncultured Chitinophagales bacterium; assembly: GCA_964633855.1. Lineage (GTDB taxonomy): Bacteria > Bacteroidota > Ignavibacteria > UBA10030 > UBA6906 > CAZWIN01. The sequence goes on along the minus strand of CAZWIN010000467.1, from coordinate 243 downwards.
GTTTTGCTTCCGGCGGTGTCACCGTGAGAAAATGAAATGCCACAGTACCTACTGCAACAAGGAAGAGGATTCCGCTTATGAGCCAAGGGATACGAGGCGATCCTTTCGAAGGCTCGGAACCCTCGAAAGGTTGTGTCACCGCTGGAATAGTTGCGGACGAAGAGTGTATCGGCCGGGCCGCAGTAATACGGCTATGCCGCTGGCGTGTAGACTCTCGTTTCACCCGTCGCAGGTCTCGGGCAA
>CAZWIN010000466.1:0-1931 GCA_964633855.1 uncultured Chitinophagales bacterium | reverse complement strand
TGGTACCGACGACTGGATTCGAACCAGTGACCCCCAGATCCACAATCTGGTGCTCTAACCAACTGAGCTACGTCGGCATAGCAACAAGGAAGAACTTACAACGCAGTTTTCACACCTGAGCTGCAATTGACAAGGAAGAGAATACGGACATAATATACCGTTTTCAGAAGGAAAAGACAATAATTTCAAGGGGAGCTTGAAACATCTCCCCTTGAAATTCTAAAAACATCCCGCTCCAACTTATTTACGCTTCCTGCCTCCGCCCAAATAATTCGGCAACTCATTGAAGAAGTGAACAGTGGTTTTGATGCCGCCGTGGAAATTGTCGAGGTTGATGAATTCATCCGGAGCGTGGGCATTCTCATCAGGCAAACCAAAGCCGAGCAGAACAGTATCAAGCCCGAGTAGCTGTTTAAACTGCACTACAATCGGAATCGAACCACCTTCGCGCTGATAAAGAGGTTTTTTACCAAATCCTTTTTCCAATGCCGCAACAGCCGCCATAACACCCGGGCTGTCTATCGGCGTAATCGCTGCCTCGCCACCATGCAAATAACGCACGGTTACTTGCACTGTTTTAGGCGCTATCTTCTTGATGTATTGTTCAAAGAGCCGGGCGACTTTTCCTGCTTTCTGATCAGGCACAAGGCGCATGGAGATCTTTGCTGAAGCCTTTGAAGGAAGAACTGTTTTTGCGCCTTCTCCCGTAAACCCTCCCCAGATACCGTTGCACTCGAGTGTCGGACGAGCCCAAACCCGCTCAAGGGTCGAAAATCCCCTCTCGCCATATAACTCCTTGACGCCAAGCTCTTTCGCGTATTGCTTGTCGTTCCAGGGAAGTTTTTTGAACGAATCCCTTTCCTTCTTGGAAAGAGGACGGACATCCTTGTAGAATCCGGGAATGGTGACACGGCCATTACCATCATGTAACTTTGCAACAATCTCGGCGAGAGCCTGAATCGGGTTATGGACTGTACCACCGAAAGAACCGGAGTGAAGATCCTTTGTCGGGCCAATGAGGTCTATCTGCATATACGCAAGGCCGCGCAGCCCATAGCAAACTGAAGGAACGCCCCGCTTAAACATGGAGGAATCGGATATCAGAACCAGATCGGCTTTCAACATCGCTTTGTTCTGCTGAACGAACCTGTCAAGATTCTCACTGCCTATTTCCTCTTCCCCTTCTATAAGAAGTTTGATATTTACCGGCAATGAACCGGTGTTTTTCAGATATGCTTCAATACTTTTGAGATGGATGAAGACCTGGCCCTTATCATCAGCAGAGCCACGCGCATAGAGGTTTCCGTCCCGTATAGTGGCTTCAAACGGCGGCGAGGTCCATAATTCAAGCGGCTCGGGCGGCTGGACATCATAGTGGCCATAGAGAAGCACTGTAGGTTTGCCGGGTGCATTCAACCAATCCGCATACACCACCGGATGCCCCCCTGTGGGCATGATCTGCACATTCTGCAATCCGATTGTACGCATGTGGTTCGCCACCCATTCCGCGCATCGTCGGAGATCGGCTGTGTTTTCCTTGTTCGTGCTGACACTTGGAATGGCCAGCAGATCCTTAAGTTCCGCAATGTAACGATCTTTCTGCTGCTCGATGTACGAGAGTACATTTTCCATTGAACAAAACTCCTGAAAGAGGGAATGAATATTTACCGAAATATAACAAACAAGCAACCGATGGTCAAACGCTGAACTGCGGCGACGGGCTCACTTGAGTGATTATTGTAAAGGGAATGGCTTGCCGGCTCCCTTGCAGATGTTTTCCAATTTGAATATTGTACTTCCGTCAGTTTTCCCATCAGACAGGGGCAATAATGATAGCGTATATCAACGGTGATCCATTCAATTATGTAGAGGCCGGTGCGGAAAATGCCCTGCCCGTGGTATTCATTCATGGGTTTCCGTTCAGCCATGAA
>CAZWIN010000465.1:0-1944 GCA_964633855.1 uncultured Chitinophagales bacterium | reverse complement strand
TTATCAGCCGTAGCGTTGGATGTCCGACGGTGGCGGTCATTTTTCGCACCTGCCTGTTTCGTCCTTCACGTAATACAATTTCCAGCCACGATGTCGGGATGGATTTTCTGAAACGGATGGGAACGGGACGGGGCGGCAAGGCGGGTTCTTCCGGAAGGCGCCGCACTTCAGCCGGCAGGGTGATTTTCCCTTCGATTGTTACACCGCTGCTCAATGCCTTCAGCGCGTTTTCTTCCGGTATGCCTTCCACTTGTACAAGATAGGTTCTTGGATGACGAAACGCTGGCGATGTCAACCGGTGCTGTATGTGAGCGTCATCGGTGAGCAAAAGCAATCCTTCACTATCAACATCAAGCCGGCCTACAGGATACACCCCGGGAGGAAACGGCCCAAATGCAGCAAGCGACTCGTGGCCTGCCTCGATGGTAAATTGAGAAAGCACGCCGTATGGTTTATTGAAGAGGATGTAACGAAACCCGGCTATTGTGCGCGGCCGCTTGACTTTCATTTGTTCGCAGAGTATAGTCTGAAAGGTTGAGCTACAATCATTTCAAGAACAGTTGAGGCCAAGGATGAAACTTGCCGAGGTGGTGCAGAAATATACATTGGCGTGGATGCAAATAGAAGGAGTAATCGGGGCAGGCGAGGGAGAGAAAAACGGCAAACCTTGTATTCACATTCTTGTCCGAAAGAAAACACAATCCCTGATACATACACTCCCAACAAGTATTGAAGGCTACCGTGTAATTCTTAAAGAGGTCGGTTCAGCAGGAAAGTAATGAGCCCGTCTTCCCCGCTCACTTGAGCAGCAACATCTTCTTTGTTTGCTGCCTGCCGTTAATCTCCAATCTTGAAAAATACACACCGGCGGCAATCTCTTCACCTTTCGCGTTTCTTCCATTCCACGACATGGAGTGTTTGCCTGTGCGCACTTCATCATTGACCAGCACAAGAACTTCGGCCCCGCGCTCATCATACACAGCAAGCCGGACGTGACTCTCTTTGTCCACCGTGTAGCCGATAGTTGTTGAGGGGTTGAACGGATTGGGATAGTTTTGGAGAAGTTCAAACACAGGGGGAACTGAAACCTGATTCTCCACGACAGTCACCAGTTGGTCAAGGTTGATTTCCCACATTGATCTTCCATGCGTGAACGCTCGTGCAATACGCGTGACAGCATGCAACTGCATATCGCTTATTGCAGCGTTTGGTAAACCAGAGCCCATAGACTGCCAGGTGGTTCCTGTATTTGTCGTGAAATAACATCCAACATCCGTACCGATATACAGGCGGTTCGTAAAACTCGGGTCAACAAGCACAACATTGATAGGTGCTTCGGGCAGATTACTGCTGATGTCTTCCCATGTCGCTCCGAGATTACTTGTCCGGAAGATATGCGGGAGTGACGTATCGTAGCGATAACCCGAGAGTGTGACATACGCAATCAAATGATTGGTGGGATCAAACCGGACGCGGGTAATCCAGCGGTTGGGAAGCCCGGAAGAAATATTTGTCCAGTTCGCTCCGCCATTAGTGGTTACCCATACATTGGCGTCATCTGTCCCCGCCATCACCACATTGGAGTCTGTTTTAGCCACGTCAATGGTAGTAATGGTTGCATACGCGGAAAAGCCGGGCACGGGCCCATCTGAAAGATCGGGGCTGATTGAAGTCCAGCTTGCCGCACCATTGGTGGTTTTATGAACCATGTGTGAACCGGTATAGAGCACCTGCGGATTATTCGGGTCAATGATGATTGGCGTTGACCAGTTTTTGCGTCCCCCAAAGCCCGCGGATGCGCCCAGCACGTTTACCCAGTTGTTTGTTGTGCGCACCAGTGCCCCGTACTGCGACTCCGCGTACTGGTTATTGGCATTTGTGTAATCAATCACCGCGTAAAAACCGTCGCCTCCGTTGATGCTTACCCAATCGGCATTGTTACCG
>CAZWIN010000464.1:0-1961 GCA_964633855.1 uncultured Chitinophagales bacterium | reverse complement strand
TCGCGCAGTTTGCGAAGCTCGGTTGTATTTGAATCGATGACTAAAATGTGTTTTTCCATGAGTTGGGAGTATTGAATGTTGGCGCATGAAGTGCAAAGGATATGCCGATAAACCTGAAGTGAAAATCGAGCAAAAAACTCTGAAATCGCAGGATAGAAGAGTTCTTGTCGTTGCCTGCCGACAAACGATATGAGAGCGCAGTCGTCATTCTGCGACATCCCCCTGTCTTGCTGACACGCTTTTGGTCAGCATCTATACCTCACCCCCTTGTGTCTTTCTGAAATGTCACGAATAAATCCCTCGGGATTTTATTCAGCGCCTATTCCAGCAGCCCAAGTTTAGATTCCGAACAAGAGCTTTTCGGAAAGACTGCCTCTCCGGGGTGTCAACCTGCGTAATAGACTGTCACCGACCGGTTCTCAGTACCCACAATAGCAAGTACTACGGCTACATTAGCGGCAATTCTTTGATAAGAAATTCTTCCATTTGACTCTTTCTTCGATTTCCTATACATTCCTGCAAGACGACTCGCTGCCACCCTATCATATTGCGGCGGGGGGTGAACCCACCTTTGTTGTTTCAATCCAAAGAAAATCATCAGCATCGAAGTGGATGAAGGAATCTCTGAAGATTCCTCCGCTCTCCATTTCAACTGAAGGCTATTATAGTACTCACCGTGAAGGATTTGATCTATATGAATGAGTGCGAATATTCCAGAATCGTACAAGCAGTTCCAAACGGCTCCATGTCAACATTGGACCGATTTCGAAGCCGTCCGGGGAAATATGTCACCGTTTGTCCATTGCTCATGGTATTGACGCTTCTGGCTCTACCAATATTGGATGGGTGCAGCATCGTGGGATTTGCACTCGGTTCCGCACGTGATGCGCACGCCCGTGACACTATACTCTTTGAAGATCTTAACATGCTTCGAAGTGGTGACGATGTGTATCTCCTGATGGAGAATGGGGAGACAATCAACGGCGAGTTCGTCAGGTTTGAAAGGTTTTCAACCGTACAAAATGACACCGCCTCATTCCCCGGCTACAGGATCACGTTTCTCTCCCTCGCCTCAGGAGTAAGGCGAAGCGGCCTGCTTGCGGCATTCGATGACGATACCCTTTGGGTTCGGCTCGATGGTAGTACCGAGTTTTCGATGTATAGTGTGGATAACGTGAAAGATATTATGGATGAAGAGCATCAGGTAATCAATCAAAAAGACTTGAGGGTCATGGCCGGCAAGCTCCCTCTGGTACTTCAAAAAACACTCATCATCGCTGATGACGATGTTCAACGAAACGTGCCCGCGAATGAGATCAAGTTGATCCGGTATAACAGGAGCCAATCATTACGATGGATTTTTTTGGGAGGCGGGCTGGCAGTTGACGCAGCAATCATCGGCCTCCTTAGTGCCATTGGCCATTCCTTCAGCTGGTCGTTAGGAAAATGAACATCGTACTTGTATTGGTTACAATGATGATACCCTGGCTCGGGGCTTCCGGCAAAAGCCTTTGTCCGGATTCGTTACTCTTGTCCCGTGAATTTCCCGATACAACCGAGGATAGTAACCCGCGGGATCCTTCCAGGCCACGGCATTGGGTCAATATCGATCTCATGGTGGGCCGCCAATTTCTTAAGGATACATGGGAACCATACCCGCAGGCAACATTAATTTCGATGTCGAGCCAATTGCGATTTGGCAGATCGCCACTATGGCTCGACGGATCAATTGTTGTGGGCTGGGCGGGAGAAACGGATGGCGAGGGACACCGTGCCGGTCCGGGGACTTCATTCGTGGAACTGCATAACGGACTCGGACACTGGTTTTATTTCGGACACTCTCCGTTTTCCTTCTACTTCGGCGGAGGATTAACGTACGTTTGGGCAAGTTTGGAGCTGCCCGATAGTTCTAAGCCGCCCTTACCCATCTCAGAATTTTTCGGCGTGGCGCACTACCCATC
>CAZWIN010000463.1:0-1982 GCA_964633855.1 uncultured Chitinophagales bacterium | reverse complement strand
TTACAGGCGCAACAGGTCAACAAGGAGGCGCCCTTGCGAACGAGCTTCTTTCTCATGGCTTCACGGTTCACGCCATGACCAGGAAGCCCGGGAGTGAGAACGCGAAAGCCCTTGCAAAGCGCGGTGCAAAGATTGTCACCGGAGATCTCGATGACGCCCCATCATTAGAGGCAGCGTTAAAGGGGGTATGGGGAGTGTTTGCGGTGCAGAATACATGGGAAGCCGGCGTGGAGAAGGAGGAGGAGCAGGGAAAGAGATTTGCAACATTGGCCCGAAAAGCAGGCGTCGGGCATTATGTGTATACTTCGGTTGCATCTGCGCACCGCAAGACCGGGATACCGCACTTCGACAACAAGTATCGTGTGGAAGAAACTGTCCGCTCTCTGGGCTTTCCATCCTTTACCATCATCAGGCCTGTGTTCTTCATGGAAAACCTTGCATCCCCCTGGTTCAAGCCTGCGATCGATAAAGGAAGTCTCATGGTTGCACTTAAACCGGAGACATCGTTACAGATGATCGCTGTTGAAGACATCGGCAAGCACGCTTTCCGTGCGTTCCGCGACCACGAGAAACTGAACGGCAGTGCGTTCGATATTGCAGGTGATTCACTCACCATGCCGCAAACCGCTCGGGCGCTCAGCGCGGCCTCCGGAAGGAAGATTGAATTCGTTCAAGTCCCCATCGGAGAGGTCCGCAAGATGAGCGAGGACTATGCCCTTATGCTCGAGTGGTTTGACCGTGTCGGGTATGACGTCGACATCCCTGCCGTTGCAAAAGAAACCGGCATCAAACCGACTCCGTTCGCGCAATGGGCTCCGAAGGTCAAGTGGTGATGTAGACATTTCAGGTGAATGGAATAAGCCCCGACCGGATAATGGTTGGGGCTTCGTCCTTCAGCATGCTACACGGTCGGCGAATTGGAGAACCGTCTCTGTTTTCCTGCTCATCTTGATTTGTTCGCCAGCCAGGATTAGTGGTAGGTGGAAGCCCGTATCCACTGCATCCGGAATGCGCTTAATCGGTAACTTTCACTCATTACCGCCGTAACACCCAGCAGCTCTACCCGCCCACTTACACCCAAAGGAACCGTCATGAAGCTGTTCATCATTGCAATAACTGCCCTTGTTATGCATTCATCGCTTCAAGCCCAGCAGGTTGCAGACACACTCTTCAATCCGAAAATTGGTGCTCCTGCATACAGGGAAAATGAGGGACCCACCGTGTTGCTCGATGAGGCGCATTACAATTTTCATACTGCAAGTGGAAGGTATCTTGCGTTTGCCCGATTGCTCGGGAAAGACGGCTACGCTGTTCAGCCCAACCGCGCTCAATTCACACGAGCCGCGCTGGACAAAGCACAGATTCTGGTAATAGCGAATGCTCTGGCAAGGGAAAATGAAAACGATTGGGTGCTTCCCACACCATCGGCGTTTGATTCATCCGAAATTGCAGCGGTGAGGGAATGGGTAAATGACGGCGGATCGCTTCTTCTTATTGCAGACCATATGCCGTTCCCCGGTGCCGCCGGAGAACTGGCGGCGCAGTTTGGCGTTCTCATGTGCAACGGGTTTGCCATGATTGATGGCGGCAATGATGGCCGGATCGCATACTCGCGCCAGAAGGGTTCGCTCGCCGATCACCCTGTGACCCGCGGACGCAGCAAAGAGGAGCGGGTGGACTCCATTGTTGCGTTTACCGGACAGGCATTCAGGCTGGAGGGGAAGGGCGATCCGTTGATGATGCTTGGAGACAACATCGTTTTGCTTATGCCGGAAGTAGCCTGGCAATTTTCAAAACTGACGCCGGCGATTTCAGCATCGGGAATGTTGCAGGGGGCGACAGTGCAATTCGGGAAGGGACGCGTCGCAGTGTTTGGTGAGGCCGCCATGTTTTCGGCCCAGGTTGCGGGGCCTAACCGTGTACCGATGGGAATGAATGATCCCTCGGCCCCTCAAAACCCCCGGTTTCTGTTGAACGTTATG
>CAZWIN010000462.1:0-1985 GCA_964633855.1 uncultured Chitinophagales bacterium | reverse complement strand
CAATAGTTGAGAAGTTGGTTTAGGTCCGATGCGTCTTATTCATTATAACAACGAGCTTTCTCTTCCGGAGAACCTATTGATGAACCGCGGCCACCTTGGTATAGCGCTCATACTTTCTCTTTTCTTGGTCAATAACCTCCTCTTTGCCCAGAATCAAAACAGTGGAGTCCCCTGGGTTGGAGAAAGAGGAACTTCGGAAACAGTGGAACAGATCATGGCCCGTGAGCGCCTGGTTGGCATTCAAGAAGAGGAGCGAGAATCCGAGCAGGAGAAAGAATGGCCGGATCGTCGTAATCTTCCCCAGAATCCAGCTTCACCCGCAACATCACAATGGCCTCTGCTGAAAGAACAGCCATCTCTTCAATCACCATCATTCAGCCCGCAAACGCTCGGCACCAACTTCCTCGCTGCCACGTTGAGTGGAACAAATCCGACGGGTGCATTTCCTCCGGATGTGATGGGGGATGTTGGCCCTACCCAGTATATTATTGCTGTAAACGGCCGCATAGTCACGTTCACGAAAAGCACCGGCACTGCGGATGGCGTGCTCAATGCGAGCATGAACACGTTTTTCACTTCGGTGAGAAACGGTAGCGGTACAAGCGACCCACGAATTCGCTATGATCGCCTGACCGGCCGTTGGTTTGTTATTATTATCAATGTTGCCTCGACAAACAACAGAGTGCTGTTTGCGGTCAGCAATACGGCGACCATCACCGGTGCAACTGTATGGACATATTATTATTTCCAGCACAACACCGTTTTACCTGCTGGAAACACCAGCCAGTTTGCCGACTATCCAACACTTGGCTTGGACGCCAACGCTCTGTATATCGGATGTAATATGTTCACCTCAGCTGGCTCGTTCAGCAATGTAACGGGTTTTGTGGTGCGAAAAAGCTCGCTCACCAGCGGCGGACCTATCGTGGCAACGGCATTCCGGAACCTCCTTGATGGTAGTTTTTCGGGTCCATACACGCCTCAAGGTGTAGATAACTTTGATGCTGCTGCCACTGAAGGATATTTCATCGGTATTGATGGGGCAACCTTTGGTACGTTGATGATACGCAGGGTGAGCGACCCGGGAGGAACCCCGACTATTTCCGGTAATATCTCTGTAACCGTCCCCGCAACCTATTCTCCTGCAAACGTCCGCCATTCCGGCAACACCGGAGGGACGAACGGCCGTTTGAGTGCTTTGGATGACAGGCTTTTTCAAGCGGTGATTCGTAACGGAAGGCTCTGGACAGCGCACAACATTCTTGTCGACAATACCGGCGCCGCTTCAGGTACCATGACGCGGAACGGCTGCCGATGGTACGAACTGCAGAATCTGACAACGACACCTGCGCTGGTTCAATCAGGAACGGTGTATACGGCAACAGGTACAAATACAGTTGATGAGCGGAACTATTCGATTCCTTCGGTGATGGTTTCAGGGCAAGGACATGTTGCCATGGGCTTCACAACCGCAGGGACCAGCGAATTTGCAAACGCCGGGACCGTAGGGCGGCTTTCAGGTGATGCCGCAGGTACAATGCAAACTCCGGTATTGTACACCGCCAGCAGCACAGCCTACAATCCAGCCAGTGATCCGGGCAGCGCAACTATTGGCCGTCGCTGGGGAGATTACTCCTATACCAGCCTTGACCCTGATGATGATATGACAATGTGGACAGCCCATGAATACTGTAATGCAACAAATTCTTACGGCGTCCGGGTTGTCAAATTAATTGCACCCCCACCGGCGACCCCTTCAAGTGCAAGTCCGCCAAGTGTCGCGAGCGGGCAGTCTTCGGTGAATGTCACTATTACAGGGATTTCCTCCTCCGGGTCGGGTTTCTATGACCCTGGTTCAGGATTTACGAACAGGCTGGCTGCAAACGTCAGCGGGGGAGTTGTTGTTAATAGTGTAACGTACAATAGTCCGACTTCCGTGACACTCAACCTGAACACAGTGGGTGCTTCAGGCGGCACAAAAAATG
>CAZWIN010000461.1:0-2002 GCA_964633855.1 uncultured Chitinophagales bacterium | reverse complement strand
CGAGTTGCGCTTGTTGCTGCCTGCCTTCGTTGAGATAAGTCGTCAATGCTCCACCCGCTGAAGGGTCAAATCCCGAAGGTATGACAAGCACCATCTCCCGTTCCCCTTTTGCAAGAAGATCCAGTTCGCTCTCTTTTGTGCCCAAGTGAACTTTAACGGTTTTTACTTCGCGCAGTGACGCGATGAACGGCTCGGCATTCGGCCCTGATTCATTCACCACGCCCATATCCAGTTGGCCGAGTGAATCAAAGCGGACGAAACCGAAAAGGACAATCATGAAAATCGGCAGCAACATTGTCCAGATGATCGCCTCCCGTTGGCGGAAGAAGATCTTCAACGATGCTACTGTCAACATCCATTTAAGTCTCATCTATTTCCCTTGCATGGCTTAACGGACTTCACTTTTTTTGCCACTAAGACTCAAAGAGACCAAGAGTACACAAAGCAATACTTTGTGAATCCTTTGAGCCTTCGTGTCTTCGTGGCAATATTCTGTCCTGACCAACCGGCGATACCGGATCAACAATTAATCTTCTCTTAACGAATGGCCGGTCAGGTTAAGGAACACATCTTCAAGATTTGCCAGGCGCTCGGTCCGCTCCTTCTTAAAACCTGCCGCTAGCAACTGATTAATGAGCACCTGTGGCTTATCCATGGCGATAATCCGGCCGCTGTCCATAATTGCTACACGATCGCACAGCTCTTCAGCCTCTTCCATGTAGTGTGTAGTCAGCACAATCGTCTTCCCTTCCGAGCGGATGCGCTTGATGACGCCCCAGAGATGCCTGCGTGCTTGCGGGTCAAGGCCGGTGGTCGGTTCATCCAGAAAAATCACAAGCGGTTCATTCACAAGAGCGGCGGCAATCGAAAAGCGCTGCTTCTGACCACCGGAGAGTTCCGTCACCTGTGCTTTCACCTTGTCTTCCAGTTCCACTTCAGCGAGAAGCTTTACCGGATCAACCTGGCGCCCGTACATTTCACCAAACAGAAGGAGAAGTTCACGCAAATTCAGTTTGTCAAAAAATGATGAAGACTGAAGCTGCACACCTATGATACGCTTGACCTTCTGAGGCTGTTCCCGGACGTCCAGGCCGTTCAACCGGACTTCCCCGCCATCAATAGAGCGGAGCGTCTCTATCATTTCGAGCGTGCTGGTTTTTCCGGCCCCATTCGGACCGAGGATTCCGAAAATCTCCTGGCGCTGTACGGCAAAACTGACACCTTCCACAGCTACGAGGTCGCCATACCGCTTTATCAAGTTATTTACTTCAAGAATTGTACTGGACATGAGGTTTAAGTAGGGTCATCGTTTGTCAACTGGAAGGCCTACCGCTGCACATGGAGCGGTTTTCGGTTTGAATACAATTGTTGAACTGTCTTGCTGCTTTTCCTTGCAGATGCTTTGCCATTGTTATTGCCGCGCACAGCAAGTTTGTCGCCGGTAAGGGCGGAGAACGTATCCCGCGCAGTCACAATCGTCCTGTAGGCAACATTGGTGAGCTCGCGGTTCACTGAAAGAGGATAGGAAAGAGTGTCGTACCGGACTTCAATTTCCTCCATCACCTGTTGTCCGTTGTTCAAGACGAAAGAGACAGGGACAACAACGAGTGTGTCGGGAAAGGCATACCACGTGAATTGCTTCTCCACCCTGCCTTTTTCCAAGTACGACCAGGGTGAGGATACGTCATACGGTTGTTCACTTCTGTACTTCACGTCTATCCGTAACGGACGGAGTGCGGAATGTATTTCAAGCCGTCGTGAGAGGGTTTGCGTTGTGTCCGTATTTCTGGGATATTCAGGAGAATTCACTCGTACAATTGTCGCCCACGGAACCTTCGCGTTCGATAATGGCTTGAGTTCAAGAATATTGAAGCGACCCGAGAGCACGCTGTCTCCCTCCGGTTTCTTTATAGTTGCGCCGCCAAGATACTCCGAGCCACGAATCACAATGGCGCTCGAATCGGAATCATAGAAATAATCCTGCTGCACACGGATTACGCTC
>CAZWIN010000460.1:0-2003 GCA_964633855.1 uncultured Chitinophagales bacterium | reverse complement strand
TTGCTACTACTCAAATAGAATCAAAGGTGAATTCCAGGGCTGGCACCCTTCGACCTAAACCCTAACTTCTATTTTTCCGCAGGTTGATGCGGCTTCTTCCCACCCAAGGCGGAGTCTTTGATTTCGTTCTTCAGCTCGTCCATCTCCATTCTCCCTTTCCGGAGATACTTCACTCCCTTGAGTTGAAGTTCAAGAACTTCTTTGCCGGTCAATTCACGTCCGGAAATGATGATAATGGGGATGTTCTTGGTAGCGGGATCGGCCTTAAGTTCCTCGATGAACTGCATTCCGCCCCGGCGGCGAAGGGCAAGGTCCATGAGAATTGTCGTGGGATGATGTTCCTTGGCAAGCGAGACGATATCATCAACATCAATCGGCGCCTGAACCCCTTCAAATCCCATATCTTCAATAAGAAATTTCAGAAGGTTGGAAAAGTCCACACTGTCTTCAACAATCAGAATGCGGCGCTTTTCGTCAGCGTTCGTCTTTGGTTCTTTGGTTTGTTTTGGCATTAGAAATATTGATAATACCGGTGGGTAAACTCTGTAGGCAAGGTACGTGAATCACGGCAATAAGTCAAATTTTCCTGCATTGAGGAAACTTAAAAAACTTTCACTTGCGCCGCCGCTGCGTCTTTTGTATCATGGGTGCGTCATTTCCGTTCAATCACCATGAGGTATGGATGAAGAAGTCACTCAGCAGCTTGCTGCCGTTGCTGGCAAGCGTTCTTTCAATCATGATGGGCGCTTGTGCGTCGTTAAGCCTGACCAATGTGGATTTTGCCTGGCCGGTGGAAAGCTCTCTTCCGGTCAACAATACGAATAGCGTGGAAGATGGACGGTATGCCGTCGCTTTCAACGTGGCGCCTCTTGCCACTGAAGAATTTCAGGATTCCTCCGCGCTGAAGAGTAAATCTCTGAGAATTCTCAGAAACTCCAACGGATATTACTTCGTTACCGCCGCCGGCTTCAGAAATGTGTATGTGTTGTCACCAGGCGAGGGAATACTGCGTGTGAAAAAGAAAATCAGCATCGGAAAGAATGCCGAGGGCCAGGAACTCAGGCTTGATAACCCTGCGCTGAATCAGCGTCCGCCGTACGTTGAATTGGTGGACGGACAGATGAAGTATATTCTCAGCCCCGATGGAATGGTTGAGGCTCCGGCAGGAGGGCCAAAAGAATGAAAACGATCATCGGATGTTTTTTTGTAATCCTCTTCTCTTTCCCTCTTTTGGGTCAAGAATCCGACCTTGAAGTGAAGAACAATTTTGAACGGACATACCGTTCAGTTGTTGCCGCAATGGATTCGGCAAAGACTACCGCCATACTTGATTCACTACTCGACACAATATCGGCCGTCGAATCACAATATGCGCCACGCCAGGCTTTTTTGGATAAAGCACTGTATCCCGAAACATTTACTAGCAGTATGGCAAAACTTCGCTCCCTTCACTCCCTCACGTATGACCGGGTGATGCTGATCCAATCCCAAGGCATGACGATCGTGGAATACGAAGAACGCATCGCCTCCCTTTCTTCGCGGTTGGATTCACTCACCGCTGACCGTGATCGCCTGTTCAGCGAATTGAGAGCCAGCAGAAAATCGTTGACCGAGATGCGTGAGAAGATGAGAATGCTCTCCCGTTCGCTTGAAGCAAGAGACCGTTTGACTTTTGCCTTGGTGGACTCGATCTTCCTCCCGTATGATAAAAATCTGACTCAAGCCTCGGAGGTCCAGAAGGAAGCTGTCACACGAAAGCTCCTCAAATCAAATGTTGTGGCACGCGTATATGACATTGCCGCCGATAACGCGAAGTTTATTGATGTTACGCAGCTACAGGCAAAAGATTATGCCTCACTCATCGAGCAGCAACAGCAGTTCAAGACAAAATGGACGGGCTTGCGTGATAAAATAAACGCAGTTGCCGTTGCCGCGGGGCCTTCCGACAATGCAAAGACAGGTTCCGAGCCGGGCAAAAAGGCAAAAGGTTCAGCAACAAAGGA
>CAZWIN010000459.1:0-2016 GCA_964633855.1 uncultured Chitinophagales bacterium | reverse complement strand
AGCGGGTCAAGGCCGAATGTCTGAAGCACCTCTTCCGGTGTGCGAACCTGGACAAAACCCGTTTGTCGTATTCCATAGAGCAGCTCCTCCCGAACGGTTTCGCAGAACATCTGCTCCTCGGGAAACTGAAACGCGAATCCAACCTCACGACGCAACCGCAATGCAGCCGCAGGAGAATTGATCAAGACTCCATCGACAATCAGCTTTCCCCGATCAGGAGAGAGAAGTCCATCGAGAACCTGAAGCAGTGTTGTTTTGCCCGCTCCCTCACGGCCGATAATACCCACACATTCTCCGCTTTCAATGGAGAGGTTGAGGCCATGGAGAACCTCGGCGCGTTGCCCCACCCTGGAGGAATAGGAAAAAGCAATATCAGCCAGTTCAAATTTCAGAGAAGCTCCATCAGGCGAGAACGCACCGGAACGGGTACTCCAATTTCCACAAGCTGACGGGTTCGGGTGAAGATAGCGGATGGACTGTCGTCCATGAGCACCTTGCCCTGATGCATCAGCAACACGCGCCCAGCCTGGAGTGCTTCGGTAGGAAATTGAGTGATAAGAATAATGCTGAATTCAAGCCGTTGCTGCATCTCGAGAATCAATCGCATGATCTCGCGTCGCGAAGAGGCGCTGAGGAGCGATGTTGCCTCATCAAGAATGAGATAGCGCGGATGGAGAATAGTCACCGCGGCAATGGCAAGCCGTTGTTTCTCCCCGCCGGATAAGGTGAGTGGCGGGACCGCGCGAAGGTGTTCCAACCCGAAGAGTTTCAGATGGTCATTGACCCGGGCATGAATTTCATCGGTAGGAATGCCAAGATTCTGGAGTCCGAAGGCAAGTTCCCGCTCAACGCTTATGGAAGTGATCTGAAGATTAGGATCGGAAAACACCATTCCCACGAGTCTCCGAATTCCACTCTTGCTTGCAGGATCTTTGGTGTTCAAACCATCAACAACGACCTTGCCGGACGTTGGCGTGATGAGCGCGTTCAGGCAACGTGAAAGGGTGCTTTTCCCCGCGCCATTAGGCCCCATCACAGCCGTAAATGTGGGATGACCAATCGTCGTTGTTACATTCTCAACCGCATTGCATTGAGAACCCGAATACCGCACATGAAGGTCGGAAATCTCAATCATGGCGCCTCTGTTGGGATGAACTTTCCCGTGAACCCGGATGAGACCACATGGGCAAGAACCCCCGCGTCTTCATAAACAATCAGACATTCCGCTCCCGGTGTATTTCGAATGAACTCCATTCCGCGATCCTTGCCGAGGACGAATACGAGTGTCGAAAGGGCATCGGCCGTCATCGCATCCGGCGCAACAATGGTGACGGAAACAAGTCCTTGCACCGGATAGCCCGTCGATGGATCGATGATGTGGTGATATCGAATGCTGTCGTTCATGAAATAGCGTTGGTAGTCTCCCGATGTTGAGATTCCCCCCTCACCAACGAGAAACCTTCCGAAAAATTCGCCTTCTCTTCTTGGGTGACGAATGAAGATTGAGGCCGCGGTGGAATCAAGCATGCGTGTTCCCTCCCACACCACACCAAGATTGCCCCCAATATCCACAATGGCCTTCGTTACCCCATGACTCTTCAAAAGATCAATCGCCCTGTCAACCGCGTATCCCTTGGCGATTGCGCCAAGGTCCAACGCC
Source organism: uncultured Chitinophagales bacterium (assembly GCA_964633855.1). GTDB lineage: Bacteria > Bacteroidota > Ignavibacteria > UBA10030 > UBA6906 > CAZWIN01. Next base: position 356 of record CAZWIN010000459.1, on the reverse strand, counting down.
ATGCCTTTACACTGGAGAAAGACTGTGCTATCGACGATGGATACCAATGCATCGTTCACAAGCGGGAGCAGGCTGTCGATGCGTGATCGGTCCGGAACTTCCGGATGCTCGGAAAGAAAATCCCACTCCTTGATAATCGGGCCAACTGTCACTGCAAACGCATGGGACGATGCCGCGCCATACTCCAGGGAGGCGCGCAACAATCCGACAAGCTCATCGGAAACAGTGACGGAATCAACGCCGGCACCAACATTTATGCGGCCTATTTCGCTTGTAACACTGTAATCCGTGGCCATAAGATCGATACGGACGATATCTTTCAGTGCCTTGTCGATAACACCCCGGGTTTCCACAGA
>CAZWIN010000458.1:0-2051 GCA_964633855.1 uncultured Chitinophagales bacterium | reverse complement strand
AAACAATTCCGTACCGCTTCCACAATTCTTCTTTGAACTGTTTCTCAATTGCTCCTTGCTCAGGGGGGAGGTATGCGCCAACAGGGTTGTAGACCAGATCCAGCAGGAGGCCGCTTCCATCAGCACCGTAGCCTAGGGCGTTAAGTCTTCGTATGGATTCCAGGCTCTTCGCAAACACACCCTGTCCACGCTGTGCGTCCGTTTCATGTTCCTGGAAGTAAGGCAATGAGGAGATCACCTCACACCGATGATCACGAAAAAACTCAGGAAGGTGCTCCATGTTTTTGCCACTCACTGGATGTGGGTCCAGCGTCACCGTAAGGTTGTGTCGCACCATCACATGTCTGTCGAGTACCCTTGCCTCCTTTACAAAATACTCAAAATGGTCGTTCAACTCCGGAGCCCCTCCCGTGAGGTCGAGATTTCTGATCTCAGGATACGAGCGGAGGATTTCCAGACAACGGTCGATGGCGGACTTGTTCATCATTTCCGTGCGTTTTGGCCCTGCATCTACATGACAATGTTTGCATGCCTGGTTACAGAGCTTGCCGAGGTTTACCTGAAACGTATCGATACTGAGCGGACTCAGATCCAGGTTTGCTTCGGCTATGGTTTGTTCAAATTCCATTGATCATTCCTTTCACTGACAATACTCAACCAATCCCTTATCTAGCAGCATCCATCTGTTCCACAGACGCCATGTTCGGGAATCTCTGTTTTGCTGTATTCCAACCCCTTGGTCTCTCGCGTATGGCGGATTGCGCTCTTCTTGCAGTTGAACTCAGAAGCGGACTCAATGGGTATTGACGTGTATGGCTCTATGCCGACTATTTCTTTTGCATAAGGACCGGCAGCGTTCGTGTAAATGCCGTAGGTTTTGTCGCATACAGCCATGCGGGCGCCCCGATGCAATGTATGGCCGTCATCGTCGATCACTGCTTTCCACGGGCCCCTGTAAATCACTGCTTGATTGCGCTCGATGCATTTCCCCTGCTTTCCTTTGCAGGCAAGTACCGTAACGGACCGAAATTCTATTCCGTTAATTGTCTGCCATGGTTTTTCATCTCTCTTCACAATCTCCATCCCGTAGAAGCCGGCTTCTTCGAATGCTTTGAGCAACCCGGTTTCTGTGAACGCTCCGGAGATGCAACCGCTCCACAGTTCTGAGTCGTTCTTCATCGAGTCTGGTACTTCCTCGTCGCTTACGATATCTGAGATAGCTGCCCGACCACCACGTTTGAGTACCCGGAAGATCTCTCCAAAGAGTGTTGTCCGGTCCTCTTCCTTCACGAGGTTGAGAACGCAGTTGGATACGACAACGTCAATGGAGCCATCAGCTATCATCGGCTCAGTCCGTCGAAGAACATCAACGAATTCATTCAGCCTTTGAAGGTCGGCAACCGTTGATACAGGATTGCGGCTAAGATACTCCTCAACCCTGTCGAGGTCAACGGCAAGATCCTGGATCTTCCCCTTATGAAACTCGATGCGAACTCCTCCAAATTTCGCTTGCATTTCGTCCTTGTACTTTCGGGCGAGAGCAAGCATGTCATCGTTCATATCTACGCCAATGACAGCACCCCCGGATCCAACGATCTGAGCAGCTATATAGCAGATTTTGCCCCCTCCACTCCCGAGGTCAAGCACCACGTCACCTTTGTGTACAAAACGTGAGGGATCACCACATCCATAGTCCCGCTCGATGATCTCGGCTGGCAGGGCTTCAAGGTATTTTCTGTCATACTCCACCGGGCAACAAAGTGCCGGCTCCTGTTTCCGAGCTCCTTCCGAATAACGTTCCCGAACGGACTGCTCGACAGCCAGCGGTGTGACATCCTGTGGTCTCTGATTCATAATGCTGATTCTCCTCTGGTTGGATATTGTTATAAACTTTTTTGTACGATGAAGGCTACGATTCCCGCGCCGGGGAGTGTCACAACCCATGCGAGAAGAATGTCCCGGACGATCTTCCATTGGACTCCTTCGCCGCTTGCCACGCCGATGCCAACGATGCTGCTTGTGGACACATGTGTCGTGGAGAACGGCATCCC
>CAZWIN010000457.1:0-2053 GCA_964633855.1 uncultured Chitinophagales bacterium | reverse complement strand
AAAGGGGGATACGCTGGGGTTGTAACGATGAGGGGTTCCTGGGTCTTGATAACAAACCCTGTTATACCCTCCACGGGTGATTGAGTTGACAGAGAACCCGCAATGCGGTCCGGAATATTCCGGATGTAACCCAGTGACAGTTGATCGTGCGGGGAATGTACAATATAGAAGCCACCGCAATCCATGTTGTAGTTTTTTATGAGAGCATCAATTGCCGCATGGAGAACATGCGCCAGGTCGAGCGAACCGGCGACTGATGTAACTACCTTTTGCGCAATCGCGGCAGCTTGAACGTTTTTCCGGAATTCTTCCTCGTCCCGCTTCCGTTCGGTCACATCACGGTGATATGTTACAATCGTCGGAATGCCATTCAGGTTCATCCTTACTGCTTGCGCCTCGATTGACAATCTTGAGGAATCCTTGCGAATGCCCTCGTATTCCAGTTCAATAGTCTCCGGTCTCGTTGCAGGAGATTTCTTCCCACCTTGAAAGCTCTCATGCACTTTGCCGGCCCTCATGGAATCGATTCTCTTTCCAATGAGCGCTTCCATACTATCGTAACCGAACATTGTGACGAACCTCCTGTTCACATAGACAAGAGTTCCGTCCTGTTCAAGCGAGATTGCCTCACCAGCATCGTCTAACAATCGCTGAAAGTAGTCGCGGCGCTGCTCGAGTTCACGGGCAACGGACTGGAACTCTGTGGTATCCACCAGAGAACAAAGCGTTGCCACGGTTGAGCCGTGGGATATGGTAACTGCAGAAATATTGAAGAACTTCTCTTCACCTTGAGGTGTGGTGATTTTACTTCCTTCTTTGAAGTGTTGCTCATCCTTCTCAACCCTCTCGCCAAATGCTGTCAACGCCTTTATGAGAGGTGCGTTTGCCCGGCCGAATATGTCAGTCAGTGAGAGGTTAGCTTTCTCCTTTAACCAGGGAAACAGATTCCCAAACATGTCATTCGTAAAGGCGACCTTCCGTTTGACAATCATGACAATCGCAGCAGGCGATTTCTGAACAAGAGCTTTGTACTGTTCAAAATCCTTGAGAACCGAATGCTCAGTTTTTTTCGTTTCAGTGATGTCGGTGAGGGCAAAGAGCATTTCCATCTCTGAAAGACGTGTTGCACTGACATCGAGGACGAGATTGCGTCCGTCTTTTTTCCTGGCTGTGATTTCTGCTGAAGCCCTGTTTTTCCGTTTCAGGGCAACCATCATCCGTAAGATCGTAAACACACTACCGGGAGAGTTGATATCCTGGAGTGTGAAAGTTCCAACGTCATCTCTCGTTCGGCCCATAAGCGACAGGGCCCGCGCATTCGCCTGGACTCTGTTGTTGGTCCTATAGTAACGAATCAGTGGAACGGGACTTGAATCAAACACATCCTGAAAGGTTGCCGGAGAACCGGGGATACTTTGCTGATCCGGATGAGTTACCGGTTGAACTGCGACAGGAACAAACCGGAGACCATCAGAGGGTTTAGAGCCCGGAAGAACCACGTGAGGTTTGAAAATGCCCGGGTGATAACAATCATGCGCCGACAACAACTGCGAAACATGCCACGGGCCCTCATTCGACATGCGCAGGAAAAATTCGGCTTTGCCTTTTAGCCGGGAAAGCTCCTCGATGGAGAAATCCGGTTCAATAACTTGAATAACTCCGGGAAAACGGCTCTTCCCAACAAACGCGAGAATATTTTCCAGGAAAGCATCACGTTGTTGTTTCTTCGCGTACCATTTGCCAATTGACATGGAACATTCAAACAGGAGACCGGAAACGCGAGGACGTTGGCGCACCTGTTTCTTTATGGATGAGAGACTCTCTGCAGCTGATTTCGCGGCGGCAAACGCGGGAATCGATTCGCCCAATGGCTGGATGCTTGGAGAAAATGCAATGACACTTTTTGCATTCTTGAATGAATGCAGGATTGGGAGATGTAATGCCCGGGAATCAGCAGCAGAGGAAAAACAGACAATCAGGCGATCACCGGGTTTGAGCAGGCAAAGGAGATCGTGAAATGTATTGAGTTGAAACGAGGAATCCGTTCGGGTCA
>CAZWIN010000456.1:0-2078 GCA_964633855.1 uncultured Chitinophagales bacterium | reverse complement strand
ACAGCAGGTACAGCGGCGCTCACAAGAACAAGAAATACCAGCAGGCGTATCATTGAGATTTTTCGTTGAGTATGATGTGGGGAGCAATCAGGTCCTCCACCGAATCAAGCGTGATGATACCTTCAGGAGTTGTAATCCATTGGGCCTTCAACAGATACCATGTGCATATGATGAGGGCAAGCGTTGCCAATACGCCGCCTTCAGGACCAAAAGCACCGCCCGTTAACCACTCAGGGCCTGATTGTGTCAACAGAGCCAGCTTCTTGTCAGCAAATGAACCGCCGCTTGTGGGGAAACCATACAATGTCGTCTGTGCAAAATTCCATGAAACGTGCAGGCCGAACGGAAGCCAGAGACTGCGCGTCTTCATATATGCAAAGGAGAGCCACACTGCTGCCAATCCGACATTAACGAGTGCAAAGAATCCGACATTGGGATTCATCGAGTGCGCAACGGCGAAGAGAACGGCCATAACAACAGTGGCCGGGAGGAAGGTTATGCCTTGGAGCAAGGTTTGAAACAGGTAACCACGAAAGAGAATCTCCTCCACCATTGCTGCAACTCCAAAAAATAACAGAGCGTACAATAACGTCCATGCCATTCCGGATATCGTGAGTTGAACATGCTCCACCTGGATATACCCCATAACGAACTCAAGGACAAAAATACCCGTCATCATAAGAAATCCGAGCAGACAACCCGCTCCCAGTTCCCGGAATGCAGAAGGATGAAACGAAAGTCCTATTGCCGTAAGCGGCTTCCTATTGATGTATTTCGTAACAAGAAAAGTTGTCACGAGAAGCACGACAAGAAGGATGAGTGAACCGAAAAACTGCCTGTCAACATCGAGGCGCTCAACGGAAGCCAGTAACGGAAATGAAATCGTCAGCAGAAGCAGGATGAATATCACCATCCTCCATCCTGCCCGGAGTTCCTTATGTCTGTTGATAAAAACGGCTTTGAATTCCATGGTTCCGGCTTCAATGGCTCGAAAAAAAAGGTGGACTTCCGTCCACCCTGAACACTTCGGAGTGAAGCATTACTTCACCGATTTGCCAATATCGTTCATGATGAACAGTGACACGCCGCCACGGTGGTACATCACCCCTTTGGCAAAAACCCTCTGGCCAAAGAACTGCCTCAGTTTTTCGTTGGCCCTTGTATTGGCCTGACTGCTTGTAACAAGATAAATCTTACCTGTGCTACGTTCGAGAATACCAAGCGGATTACCAGTTTTCATGCTTGTCTCTGCAATTGCAATACGATCCGGATCATCCGGTTTGGTTCCAAACCTTACGTAATTGGCAATGTCAACAACTTCACCGTGCAGTGTTACTTCCTTCTTTGTCGTTTGAGTGTGCACGCCGGCGTTGCAGAGAACAAGAAAAGGTAAAGCCAGGAGGATCTTATTCATCACTGTCCTTTCTTATTGACGGCCAATGGTCAGACGATGGCTGATGGAATAAGGATTACCCACCGCGTTCTGGTACGATAACTGAAGAATAACATAGCGATCTGAACCGCTACCATAATATAACAGGTTTGTCGCAGGATTTCTCAACACAAGTATACGGACGTATTTGTTATCTGTTGCCGAGTATCCATAAAATACTTTGGATTGCGTACCTGTGGTGAGTGGAATGTCAATTGCATTCAGCAGGTATGTTGTCGAGTCAGGCGGTGTAAGCTGCGGATCATCAAGTGAAACTGCATCGCGCGACACCGATGAGAAAAATGTATTCCGCGGATATGATAGCGGTGGCGTTGCGACGTTTCTCAATGAAAGTGACGGGCTTGTTGCCAGATAGATATCGCATAACACCCGATCGGGATTGCTAATGCTCAATGAACGGGTGCGCGCATACGCTCCGGAGCTGTTGAACTGCCGCCCACTGGCTCCCGACGTGCTGTTGAACTCGTACACCTGAATAGGAGGGCCGTTCAGTGAATCAACAGTGTACCGGCGTGCAGGCGACCACCGTATCGAAACAGAGTCGGCGCTTTCTGCAGAACTCGTGTTTGTCGAGCGGACAACAAAAGCATAGATCACTCCTTCCGTCAAACCGGTTACCAACACC
>CAZWIN010000455.1:0-2093 GCA_964633855.1 uncultured Chitinophagales bacterium | reverse complement strand
TATTCCCTTTTCCGCACACCACAAGGACACGTCTACCCTTCATGTCACCGGCGTGACATTCGAGGGCATCGACAAAGGCGCGACCTGCGTTTTCCATGAGCACCATTCCGGGGAGCTTATACGTTGTCATCGCGACTTCATCCAGTCGCCGCATTTGCTCCGCCGTTACCAGGAGTTGCATGGAAACCCTCAGGGAATTTTTGCCATCAGGTTCAGGATCGTGGAGGGAAAGAGACCGAATTGAAGAAGTGCCAACGCAGAAATCACTAGTGCCGCAAGGCCCAGTCTTTGCAATGGCGCGTCGAGTGCGGAGGACTGTTCCTTGAAATACATTAACACCACAAGTCGAAGGTAGTAATATGCAGACAGAACACTCATCAACACACCAACAATCGCCAACCACGTGTATCCTGCTTCCACCGCCCCCACAAATACGTAGTACTTGCCGAAGAAACCGGCAAATGGAGGAATACCTGTGAGCGAGAACATGAATACCGCCATCAGGCCCGCAAGCATCGGCTTGCGCGATGATAATCCTGCGTAGTCATCAAATGTCAGGTTCTGAGCTTCCTTCGATTCAAGAATCGCGAGCACACCGAACGCTCCAATATTCATCAATGTGTAGGCAACAAGATAAAACATTACACCATGATTTCCTGATAAGTTTGCCGCAACAACCCCGACAAGAATGTACCCCGCATGCGCTATGCTCGAATACGCAAGCATGCGTTTTATGCTTGACTGGGAAATGGCGATCAGGTTCCCGACAATCATTGAAAGCGCAGCAACAACGGCGAGAACATCACGAACCGGAGCCATCGAAGTCAGAATTATGGGTGAGAGAACAAGAAGCATGGCCGCAAAAGCGGCGGCTTTCCCTCCGGTAGACATGAACCCGGTGACTGTCGTCGGGGCGCCTTCATACACGTCGGGCACCCACATGTGGAACGGAACAGCGGCAACCTTGAACGTTAATCCAACCAACAATAACCCGATGCCGATGACCATTGTGCTGTTACCACTGAGACTACCCGCACGTTCTGTCACAGAGGCAATGTTTGTTGTCCCTGATGCACCATAGATGAGTGCCACACCATACAACAAAAAACCTGTGGCAAAGGCGCCGAGCAGGAGATACTTCAGCGCGGCCTCGTTGCTGAGAACCCGCTGGCGGGCAAACCCCGTGAGGACATAGAAGGCAACCGACATCAACTCAAGACCCAGGAAGAATACAATCAGGTCGGCAGCGGCAGCCATCAACATCATTCCCACGATGGCAAAAAGGAGAAGCGCATAATACTCACCGTGCTCAATGCCCTCCCGCGCGATATACGACTTTGACAGCAGCACCGTCAGGATCCCGCAGAGACAGAATAAAGCGGCAAAGAAGTTTGCATAACCACCCGTCGTTACACTGCCGGCGAACGCTGTTCCAGACGTTCCAAGGGAAGAAAGCGCCACAAACAACGCACCCGAAAGACCAGCGATTGAAAGCCAGCAGTTCAAAACCTCGGTCTTGCCCTTCAGCGCCTCAAGAGTGAGCACAAGAAGCCCGGTGAGACTGACGATAGCAATTGGTCCGATCTGAAGTATGTCAGAAAAAGAAATCATAGAGCGGTTTGATCATTGGCCATAGAAAAACAAGAGCCACACGATGATTAAAATCGGCAACAGTACCGGTACAGAATACTTGAAAACATATCCGAAGAAACTCGGGCACTCAATACCGCCCTGTTCCGCTATGGACTTGACCATGAAGTTTGGTCCATTGCCGATATAGGTACAAGCTCCGAAGAACACAGCCGATATCGAAATGGCCTGGATATAAATGTTATGATTGCCGATAAGATACGAGACGTTAATATCATCCAGGGGGACATTACCGCTTGCGACAAGATCATAGTGATATCGCTGTAATACTGTGAACGTTGCTTTGATCTCTGCAGCATACGGTCCGGTGATCTGACTCATGTCTGATCCCTGGGTGTGAATCAAATGCTGGACTTGAGTCACGATCTCCTGGTTCACAAACAGACCTATCGCAGCACTCAGAAAATTCAGATACGTCGGAGCGTTGTCCAGGAATGATGAGA
>CAZWIN010000454.1:0-2094 GCA_964633855.1 uncultured Chitinophagales bacterium | reverse complement strand
CGTCTCAACGAAGTTCTCAACGAGTTTTGGACGATTTGAAGAATCAACCGAAAAAGTATGTCCTATTTCAAACAATCGCAGACTGGCGTTCCCGAAATTAAGGTTACGAGCTATACTCTCAAGTATCCCGGGAAGCAAACTTGTCCGCAAAACCGACATCTCCTTATTCTGCGGATTAAGAACCTGAACACTTCTTCCGCCCTCAAGCGTATGCGCCGATGCCTGCATCGAGTTATTGATAGCCTCACGATATCCATAACCAATAAGCAGGCTCCGTATCTGGTCAACAAAACTTGTTTTGGGAAACGGATGGGATAAGTCAATACGGGCGGAGGTCTCTACCCCGATATTGTTATAACCATATACACGTGCGACCTCTTCAACCAGGTCTATTTCCCTTTCAATATCAACCCGGAAGGTTGGGACAAGGAATTGGGGTGTTTTCGATTTTGAATTTTGATACTTAACACCCAGAGATCCAAGCAAGGCTGCAATGCCTTTCTGTGAGAGTGATGTCCCCAGCACTGCATTTACCCGCTCACTACGCAATGCGATTTTTCTCGGTAGTATTCGCTTGGGATATACATCAATAGTTCCCTTGAGCAGCTCCCCACCAGCCAACTCAACAATGAGCTGTGCTGCCCTGTTTATTGCAAAGTCAGTTGCATTCGGATCTGCTCCGCGCTCAAAACGCTGCGAAGCATCTGTGTTGATCGCTAATACTCTCCGCGTCCTTCTTATGCTTAATGGGTTCCAATAGGCACTTTCCAACACAACATCGGTTGTATTTCCACTGATTTCTGAATTTGCACCCCCCATAATGCCGGCGATGGAAACCTCCTTGCTCCCATCACACACCATTACTACGCCTGAAGGCAAAGACTGTTTTTTACCGTCAAGAGTGACAAACTCAAGAGGAAGTTGTAACTGACGAACCCTGATCTTCCCACCATCAAGCAATGCATAATCAAAAGCATGAAGCGGCTGACCGCATTCCAGCATGACATAATTGGTTATGTCAACGATGTTGTTTCTCGGACGCAAACCAACAGCAGTCAACCTGTCCTGCAGCCATTTCGGAGATGGTCCAATGCTTACATCACGGATCATGCGCGCAGCAAAACGTTGACAGTTGGCTTTATCCTGAACTTCCACCTTCAGAAATTTGGAGATGGGTGTTTTTGACTCTTTGACCTTTATCCTTGGAAGTTTTGGCTGCTTGCCGGTAAGTACTCCGATTTCTCTGGCAACACCGATATGACTCAGCAAATCCGGACGGTTTGCCGTTATCTCAACATCGTAAGCAACGTCATCCATCCCCAAGTATTTTGCCAATGGCTGTCCAATTTTCGCTGCCGAATCAAGAACCATTATTCCGTTGGAGTCTTCACCAAGACCCAGTTCATACGCCGAACAAATCATCCCAAATGAGTCAACACCACGAAGTTTGACATGAGAAAGCACAAACGGCTTCCCCGATGGATCATGCTGATTCCTCGGAACGGTTGCTCCTGATAGCCCCACCGGAACCTTTTGCCCCGCAGCAACATTGGGTGCGCCACATACGATCTGCAGCTTTTCATTTCCTACATTTACGATACAAACGGAAAGCTTGTCTGCGTTGGGATGGCGTTCACACCGTTCAATGTTACCAATAACAAAGCCCCGGTATTTTTCGCCCAGATGTTCTACACCTTCGATTTCAAGTCCAAGCATCGAGAGCTTGTCAGCCAGTTCTTCGGGGCTCAAACGGAAGTCAATGTAATCTCGTAACCAGCTCTGCAGTACGCGCATATCTTCTTCTTTTTCTCTAAAATTGGCTCAGGAACCGGATATCGTTCTCATAGAACATCCGGATATCCTCCACCCCGTAACGTAGCGCTGCGATGCGCTCAATCCCCATTCCGAATGCATACCCTGTATACACCTCAGGGTCATAGCCGACAAATTTGAATACATTTGGATCGACCATTCCACAGCCGAGAATCTCCAGCCATCCGGCCTGTTTACACATCTTACACCCCTTCCCGTTGCAGATAAAGCATGTGATATAAATATCGGCGCTGGGCTCCGTGAACGGGAAGAACGTTGGAC
>CAZWIN010000453.1:0-2100 GCA_964633855.1 uncultured Chitinophagales bacterium | reverse complement strand
CATGAATGGCCTCAGTCATCTGGTTAAGGTTGGCACCTGTTTCAAGGCACTGGTTGGTATAGGCGTCAATGCAATAGGGACACTGGACGGTGTGGGCAACTGCAAGACCAATCAACGATTTCTCCCGTTTGGTGAGGGCACCTTCCGTAGCAGTGGCCTCAGTATACCACGCAATGAACTTATCCCAAAGGTGTTTTTGGTTCTTCCCCATGTCACCGAATCTGGCGAGGTCTTTGGATTCATAGTAGGACGACATTATTCCTCCGTTGTATTTGGTGCGATATTGAGCTAAGGATTAATTCAATGCTTCACGGTGCATTCGATCCTGATAGGCCTTGTAGTCAGTTATGGTATCGATATCGGCAAGTTCGTTGAGTTGAGCAAACGAGAGGTTCAAGCGATGGAGCCTCCGGATGGTCTCACGGTAGACTGTCTCGCTGCTCCAGGCTACTCCGTCAAACAATTCCTTTACCGGTGCATTCATGCCGAGCAAGTAGTACCCGCCGTCGTTCGACGGGCCGATGACAACGTCATGGCGGACCAGGGTTTCAAAGGCACATTCGAGAGTCGGGAAGTCCAGTTCCGGAACATCCGTACCGATGATGATAGTACGTTTTGATCCCTCAGCAAATGTCACCTCGAACGCTTTCCGCATACGATCTCCCAATTTTTCACCTTGCTGCGTGCTCAGTTGGAATAACGGCCCGATCCACGTACGAACCGCATCGGCTCTTGCACCCGGATCATAGAACACGTAGAATTTGCTTCCAATTTTGAGGAGTTGACTTCACAATGAGAATGCATGTTCAGCAAACTGCTTATAGATCTCTGCAGCTTCTTGCATACCGATCGCCTCACCCAGGCGGGTTTTGACATCTCCTGCACGCGGTAATTTCGCAAAGATTATGAGAGCCTGTGTGTTCAAATCGATGCACCTTCGCGTTGGTTGAACTTAGGCGCGCCCCGCAAGAATTCCCATACTAGCAAAGCAAAGAACGGCAGATATTCCAATATCATCAGCAAGGGACTGTCCACCCATTTACCTGAAACCTTGTACTGATGCACCACGACATTACCGAGATTGGAGAGGATGAGCAATGAAAATACTGCCGGTGACCAACGAATGACAATCAGCGCTGCCAGCCATGATAAGTACCAGGGATGCACAACTGGTGAGCATATGATAAAGCCGAGAAAGGCCAGAAATGTCTTCTCGATGAGAGGCCTGTCGAGAATCATAATCACCAGAATCCACGCAATGAAAAAGACACCACAGACAAGATGTGAAGTGGTATTTTCGTTCAGGATGAAATTCACAATTGAGAACACCGAGCCGTTGAACTCAAACTGAGAGTTGTACACCATGAACGATTCGACAAGTCCGCCTGTCGGATCGAAGTACGCCCAGCAACCGACACTGAAGATGATGAGTGGCAGCACCACAATGGCATTTACTTTCAGACTCTTCCTAACGTCCAGCAACAATGGAACAACAAACAACGGATAGAGCTTCGCAAGACCTGCCAATCCGAGGGTGAATGCACCCGACACCGTCCGGCTCTTGATGAACAAATAGATGGAAAGCAACATCAATGGAATCCCGAGCGCATCGATATGGCCATCCAGACCAAAGTACATTATCGGAAGTGGGCACCATGCGTATGCCGCAACCATGGCGGGGTTGATGGCAAGATGCCGGAGGAGAAGAAGCAACACTAACAGAGTGCACAATTCGCAGAGCGCCAGCAACAACTTCATTCCGGCAATAGAATCACTGAACAACAGATTTGACATAAGGAAGAAAGCCTGGGCCAGCGCCGGATAGATCGTACGCATGCCCGGGAAGTTGATCTTTGAAGGAAGATCTTCACTGTGCAACGACGAGAGTTTAGGATCATCCGGGGCAAGGGCAAATGGATTGATGCCAGACTGTGCAACCTTTCCATCCCAGACGTATCGATAGATATCGTCCGATGCCACAGGAGTAAGAGGGACAAGAGTGAGCCTGAAGAGCAAGCCAAAGAGGACAATCAGCCAAACGGTTGTGTTGTGGGTATCGGTTTCAGCTTTGATGAGGAGGGTGTGCCGTAGCAAAAAACT
>CAZWIN010000452.1:1564-2120 GCA_964633855.1 uncultured Chitinophagales bacterium | reverse complement strand
CCCTTCCAAAATATTTTGCCACAAAGACACAAAGGCTCAAAGGAACACAAAAACACTCCTTAACTTCATTTTCCAAGTATGTCTTCGTGGCGAAATTCTCTTAGAGAATAAGCCTCTTAATACCTTGTTTAATCAGAGGCACATTAAAATTAATTAAATAACCTAACCGCTTCCCGGTCAGCTTCAGGTGACTAAGAACTTGTGCTGTCCATACTGGGTTCAATTCATCAACAGCCTTCAATTCACATATGACAAGGCCGTCAACCAAAACATCAAGCCGCAAGCCCTCCTCAAAGCTCAGCCCTTGATACGTGATGGGAATATCCATTTGACGTTTGACTGAACATCCCCTCCTTACCAGTTCATAGCAGAAACATGTTTCATACACTTTTTCCAACAGGCCCGGTCCGAGCTCCTTGTGAACCGCATACGCGGCATCAACAATGAAGCTGCCGATCTTTTCTTCTTTCTCCGAAAGAGGTATGATTACTTTTGCTTTTAACATTGTATTTTACCCTGAGCGATAACAGCATTCTTGATATTTTGCCACCAAGAC
>CAZWIN010000452.1:0-1464 GCA_964633855.1 uncultured Chitinophagales bacterium | reverse complement strand
ACAAAGGCTCAAAGGAACACAAAAACAACCTTCAACTTCGTGGTTACTCTGTGTCCTGGTGTCTTCGTGGCATTACTCTCCCTCAATATTTTGCCACCAAGACACAAAGGCTCAAAGGAACACAAAAACAACCTTCAACTTCGTGGTTACTCTGTGTCTTCGTGATTTCGTGGCATTACTCTCTCAGAGTGTCGTCGGTGGGGCGTTGAGAAAGGCAAGAATGAATGCGATAACGGCAAGGATCAATCCATACATGAAGATGTTGTAGCTGATCCGGAGATAGCGGTACTTTTTGCCCAGCACTTTTCCGAGAAAATACAGGTCCTTGATCATTGCACTATAGAGGTAATCGCTATCCCTCATCATCTCTTTCATTCCCCACTCGAAGTCTTCGAGCTTTGTATTGTAGAAGTTGCCGAAGAAAAGCAGGTTGGCCCGCTTCTGCTCGATATCCTCCCTCGTGAACATCCCGGTGGTAATGGTCGGCCTGGTGGTAAGAATGGCGAACACCATTGCGGTAAGGCAGACTGCGAGGAGTAAAAGTGTCGGCAGCACAAGGTGCGGATTGGTATCCAGCTTGCTGACCAGCAACCCGAAGACAATGGAGATGATGATGGAATTGGTGCTGATCATCAGGTTGGCCTTGTTATCCGCCATGGCGCTGAGGTTCAGGTGATTGTGCGGAACTGTCCGGAACATGGTTTCAATCCCGCGCTCCGGGCGTTTCTCTTTTTCCAGCTTCTCCTTCTTCAGTTCCAGTTTTGCATTCTGGCCTTCCGCCTTCTTGCTGGAATCGCGCAACAACTCCTGGAGCTGCGCAAGGTTTTTCATCCTCCTGTTGCTGAACTCCTGCTTCGCATACGCGGTGTGATACTGATGCCGCGCTACAAATTCCACATTCGTGTTGATCCAGTCAACATCGCTGATTAACGAGCCTGTCCTCCGCTCGATCTCCAACCGTAACAGGTTGCTCTTCTCAAAAAACTTTTTCCTGCCAAGGTGTGCCATGTCCGCATCGCAGACCACCTGCTCCACAAGTGTCTGCGGTTTCTGCGGAACTTTGGTTGCCAGTATCGCCCCGGCAACACTGTCTGTTCTTTCCGGCGGGTATCCCTGCGCCGAGAGGAACTCCCGCGCGATTGTTGCGCCCGCTTCCTCGTGTCCATCCACTGCTTCGGTATAGCCCGCGTCATGAAACCACGCGGCAAGCTGGGCAATCTCCGTCTCCGACCTGGAAAGCTTGCACCCCTCGCCTATCTCCTCGCAGGCTTCCACCGTTTCGGCGGTGTGCTCGTAGTTATGGTACAATGCCCACGAAGGAAGCTTCTCGTTCAGCAGCATGCGTACGTGAGCGGATGCTTTTTTCAGAATATCGTTAGTGTCGGTCATTGCCAGAGTATGCGGGAGAATGATGGTGAATGGAATCTGTAATAAACGTATGAATTTCCGGAGGCGAATTCAATC
>CAZWIN010000451.1:0-2120 GCA_964633855.1 uncultured Chitinophagales bacterium | reverse complement strand
TCGAGCGAGATGACAATTCCCGTTTCTGTTCTGATCGAATCACCGGAAACATGGACTTCGGTTCCGTAGCGTTCCTTTCCGGCAATGGCATCCGCAATCAACGTCTTTACTTCGTTATCAGACGGACGTTCCCAAGGTTTCAGTGTCTCAAGCGTGAAGTGCTTCCATCCTTCCGATGTTTTTGCAAGCAGATGGTTGCCAAGAACAGTGCGGAAACAACGAACCTGAAGCCAGGAAGAATCAGGCACAATCGCGATAGTGTCGGCAAGAGGGTACGCTTTCGGCCAGAGCATTTCGTACGCGCCCGCGTACCCGGGCTTGACGAAAAAGATGAATCCCGTCACCGCCCAAGCGACAAACGGCAACACTAAGATGAGACCGAGGATTCTATGGAAGTTTCTGACGCGCATGTTAGGGTTCACGTCGAACCGCTTTCAAATCATCCATGCTCAAATCTGAAGGTTGTCCAAAAAGTTTGTAGGGCGAACTTCAGTTCGCCACAATAGCGCCTTTTCAGCGACATGAATGTCGCTCTACAACTCTTACAAGCACTCTTTAGACCGCTTGCCAATCCGAAGGGCTCCTTTGGAGAGGCAGGGATGAGTTCGGCTTTAAGAACATCTACAGTTCAAAATAAACGCTCAAGCCGAAGACGACTTCGTTTGCCGAGAAACCCCACCTGGAATACTTATCCTCGTTGTACTCGACTCTAGATCCTTGGGTATACTGATCGTAGGACTTTGAGTGACTATAGAACAACGTAGCCTGATACTCCGCATGAAACGAGATTCGTCGAGTAGCAAACCATTCTGCCCCAATCGTGGCTGCAGCTCCGATAGACCACCGAGAATCCCCATAGCCGGGTGCAAAATCATTTCTGGTGTAGCGACCCGTTGGACCAATTCCACCAAAAAGAAACACGTCGCTTTGTGTGTCTAAATACCACAGATACTGAACGGTCGCTCCAAGGTCAAAATCATACAAATCAGACTCGGTAGCCGTCTGCGAAATAATTGAGTCTCTGATACTTGTTTCCTTTGAGTGATGTTCTTTGGTTCTTGATCCGAACACCTTCATGCCGATTCGCAATGCTTGGGATTCAGTTAAATGGGTCTTCACAGACAAACTTGCCGCGTCAAATGACACGATGGTTGTATAGCTTTGTACCCCAAACTGTATCGCCCAGGAGGAATCCGTCATCCAAACCTGTTCTTGCGCCGAACTTTGCGCGGGTAAAACCGCGCTTAACAACAGCATGCCACAAATGAGAGCTTTCATATACATCCAGAGTGGTTTATGGTGATTGAGGAGTGAGTTGTGGCATCGTTCTTTTCAACAAGAGAAAAAACAAAACAAGAGCGGCATACAACCGTGGGAAAGCAAGGACCTTGGCCCAGCCATCGAAATGAGTAACAGCGGGTTGCGGGTACCAACCAAGCGCCAGGAACAATAACGCACCGGTGAGCAAGAGAGTCAAGGCGCTGGATTTCAACGGTTCTTCCCTTGCGAGAACAAGTCCTGCAGGAAGAAACAGGAAAGCATAGTGGTGATCCGCTGCAAGCGGCGTAAAGACCAGCGCCATAATCGTAAGTGCAGAAAAACGCACCAAGCCGGGGACTGTGCGTTTGAACGTAAAGACCAGCATCGCCAGCATCAATCCGGCGTTCAACAGCAAGGCAAGAACGGGGGCGTTTGCCACTGGGTTCAGATTCCACTGCGGGTGAGGAGAAAACAGGGACCCCGTTAACGCAGGCACACAAGGTAAACCTGTCGTCCCGAAATCACTTCCGGCGTTAAGCAATACCGCGAAGAGACCCATGTATGCTTCGATTCCGAAAATAAGCAGTCCTGCGAACGTTCCAAGACACACATAGAGCAATGTCAGAAACACTTCAGTCCACCGGCGTTCCACTGCAAAAAGAACCAGGAACACCAGTCCGAAAAACTTGAGCAGAATCATCACTGCTAATCCACACGCAGTGAGCACCGGTCTGCGGTCACGGTAACCCCGGGCGATCAGCAGGAGGACATCAATCAGAAGAATATAGATTTGCCCGCGTTGCAGATTTCTGAGGAACGGGAGAGTGCATGCAAGCAATGCCGCAAGAAACGGAAGGACG
>CAZWIN010000450.1:0-2134 GCA_964633855.1 uncultured Chitinophagales bacterium | reverse complement strand
TTCGTAGACGTGGTATCTGCCGCATCCTCTTTCTGGCCCGCCAGCACCAAAATGTTCTTTCCGGGAAGTAAGACAGTTTTCGCACGCGAACGGACGGGTGCAAAATTCGCTCCGTAACTCCAACTATTATTGGCCGGATTGTACTTTTCCACCAGGTTTCCGGGGACTCCCGACGTGAACGACTTGTAGCCAATAGCAACCACTTTCCCCTCCGGCAACAGAACCAACTCGTGATCTGCATGGTCTCCATTTGGCAATCGATTACCTTGAAGAAAATCTGTACCGGCATTCCATTGATTGGTGGCAGGATTAAACAACTGTGGAGGGCGGTGTGTCATCATCACATTTCCATTGTACAACATAGCGATCGGTGAGACTTCATTACCAATGGCAATGGAATCGACCAATTGCGACGTCCCTGTGGAAAGGTCATACAGCTCGGATGTTTTTTCCCGAATAGGGTTTTGCAAACCGCCACCCCCGACAACCAACAATCGCCCATCGATAAGTCCCGTCATAGTCGGATACCAACGGTTGCCAATCATATCCGGAAGGGTTTGCCATACCTGTGTTGACGGATCATACGTTTTTACTTTTCTTCTCCCCGGTCCATAGGTCTTCTGGTCCGTTCCGCCTACAAACGCTATTTTCCCATCAGGCATCAACAGGGGCGCTGCACAGCCCTGCACAGTGTCGTCACCCATAACGAGCAGAGTCTGATTCGTTGCAGGATCAAAGACAAATGGGTCTAATGTGTTGTGGCAATAGAAGATTTTACCATCCGGCTGAAGGATGGCAAGATCCGTCCCTCCCAATGGTTCCGGGGATTGCACGATGATATTCCACTGACCAGGTTGTGACTCAGGAACCAGACTAAAATCGTAACTGGAATCATTTCCGGAGACTGTGATACCCATTTGCTCATACTCCTTTTCCGGGAAAGAGCATCCGAGCGAATAATTACCAGTGGGGATATTCATAAATCGATATCGACCAGAAGTGTCGACGCGGGTCTCACGGAAATAACTGGTATCGCTATTAAATAATGTAACGCGCGCTCCAGTCATCCATTGAGTAAATGGTTGATCGTTGACGGCGCCGCCGATGGTGAATTGACCGCTCGCACTCATGGTGAGAGTAAGCAATGAGAAAAGCAATAAAGGTTTGTTCATGTATTCTCGCTGCAGTTTGCACACATGCGCATTTAGTCCGGCCACTACTTGTCTGGCTTTCTGAATTCCTATCGTCCAGATTTATGGTCTGGATGAGTGTGAAAGATGACGTCTTAGAATACGAAAACATCGCCAAAGAGCCAAACTGCGGATACTTTGTTTCTTTATTCCAAAAGTTGTACTATTGTTTCGTGATGACTGCTCATAGACATGGGTATATTCGAATAATAGCCGCATTCGCGTGCCTCGTCGCTTCGATTGGAACCACGGGGATTCATCTGCATATACGGGTGGATCACCGGCATGCGGAGCTACACGAACATCACCACGATGTTCTTGTTCACGCCCATGTCTGGCAATTGCTAATTCAGACGGCGTCTGTGGCGCGCGATGATCGTCATTACCACCTCGACCCCGTGTTGGATCTTGTCGGGTTGCAGGTTTTGCAGAAGCAAAGTGTTGGCGGTATTCCACTCCCGATGCAGCCGTCCGATCTTCCTTCTCTATCAATTCCAAGCAATGCCGCAAACCGACAGAGTTTTTTACCTCATGAAAACTCTCCTCCTAGTAGTCTTCTCCTTACACAACATATCTCCGATCGCTCTCCCCCTTTAAGCTGATTTTGCAACGACATGTTTGCATGCGGAAGTAGTACGCAGTCGACATGCTTCATAATTCGTTTCTATTAGCATTTCAAGGGAGAGCCATGCGTATCCACTGGGTCGCAACATTATTGTTGTCTTTGCTGCTATCATCCTGCAGCACACACGAGCATAAAGAAGAAGAAAATATACCCGAGGGTGGATCGGTCACGCTCTGGACGGAAAAGTCGGAGTTGTTCATGGAATATCCGGCGCTCATCGTTGGCAAGGAGGCCCGCTTCGCTGCGCATCTCACCCGCCTGGGTGACTTCAAGCCATTCGAGGATGAAGTCGTTCACCAGCACTTTCGGTCAGGAGACG
>CAZWIN010000449.1:0-2136 GCA_964633855.1 uncultured Chitinophagales bacterium | reverse complement strand
GTCTCTGTGCCGTTGAATGACATGGCAATGAAGAATTGGAAAGAAGTTCTTCCGCATCGTGCAAAAGTGAAACTTGAAGATGTTTCCCTTTTCAAAAACCACGCGATATTTACCGAACGGGAAAACGGATTAACACATTTGAAAGCGTATGATTTCCGGACAAGGAAGGCGACGGAAGTTCCCCTTCCCGAACCGGTCTATGCGGTATTCGGAGCGGAAAATCCGGAGTTCAACACAGACAAGTTCCGGTACAACTATCAATCGTTTGTCACTCCGAGTTCCATCTATGAGTATGATATGAGCACGGGGAAAAGCACACTCCTCAAGCAAACGGAGGTCTTGGGAGGCTATGATCCGAAGCAGTATGTTTCAGAGCGTGTTTTCGCCAAAGCCGAGGATGGGGTGGAGGTACCGATTTCCATCGTCTACAAAAAAGGATTTAAGAAAGACGGTTCCGGCCCGTTACTATTGTATGGATATGGTGCATACGGTGCCTCCATGTCGGCGATGTTTTCAGTTTCGCGTTTGAGCCTTCTGGATCGCGGCGTGTGTTATGCTCTGGCACATATCCGTGGCGGAGGAGATATGGGCGAAGAATGGCACGATGATGGCAAGATGATGCACAAGAAAAATACGTTTACCGACTTCATCGCATCGGCGGAATATCTTATCAAGGAGAAATACACCTCCAAAGACAGAATTGCAATCAGCGGGGGAAGCGCAGGAGGCCTGCTGATAGGCGCCGTGCTCAACATGCGTCCGGATTTGTTCAAGGCGGCACACCTTGCGGTGCCGTTTGTTGACGTTATCAATACTATGCTTGATGAATCGCTTCCACTGACAACGGGGGAATTCCTTGAGTGGGGCAATCCGAAGAAGAAGGATGAATACGACTATATGAAAAGTTATTGTCCATACACGAACATCAGCGCAAAGGCATATCCGGATGTTCTTGTAACAACCTCGCTGAACGACAGCCAGGTGATGTACTGGGAGCCGACAAAATACACGGCAAAGATGCGCGCTACCAAAGCGGACAATAACATGCTGCTGTTGAAAGTCAACATGGCGGCGGGCCACGGCGGAGCTTCCGGCAGGTATGATGCGTACAAGGAAACGGCCTATGCCTATGCATTTCTCTTGTGGAGGTTGATGGGGAGTATTACCCCATGAGTGTGACATCGCATAGGGTAAAAGTTCGTATCGCGCGGGTAAACACATCATTTTCTGATATTCTGTTACCGGCGTATGCGACCGAACACTCAGCCGGAATGGATTTGTGCGCTGCAATTGAAGCCGAGCTCACACTCAAGGCAGGCGAATCATTGCTTGTACCAACAGGCATCGCTATTGCATTGCCCGAGGGTTACGAAGCCCAGGTGCGCCCACGTAGCGGGCTTGCGGCGAAGAACCAGGTTACGGTGTTGAATGCCCCCGGCACCATAGATGCAGACTATCGCGGCGAAGTGAAAGTGATACTTGCCAACTTCGGGAAGAACGACTTTGTCATCAAACGGGGAGATAGGATAGCGCAAATGGTTATTGCTTCGTACACACGCGCACAGTGGGAAGAGATGGATTCGCTTGATGAAACGAAGCGCGGCGCTGGTGGCTTCGGGCATACAGGGATGTAACCGGAGTGCGGTGAGTAACATCCACAACTGAACAATGTCCGATACAAAAACACATACGAATTCCCACGCCATTGTCCTGGCTGTTGCTGCGCTATTGTTGGCTGCGCTCGGGTACTCCATCCAGCCGGTTCTCTCTCCGTTCGTATTGGCAGGTGCACTCGTGTATCTGCTATATCCTTTACGCAGAGAACCCCTCGCCGCGCGGTTGATGTGGCTCGGGGTGTTTCTCTTTGCATTCTGGTTTGTCTATTCCTTGCTTGGGCTGCTCGCTCCGTTTATTATCGCATTCCTGGTTGCATACATCCTGAACCCTTTTGTCACCCGTTTGGAGCAGCGCAAGGTCCCGCGCTGGGCGTCATCACTCATTGCGGTATTACTTTCGATCGCCCTGTTGACTCTGGCAGTGCTTTTTGTATTGCCACTTGCTGCACAGCAATTCAATAGTATCATCTCCGGATTGAGTTCCATCGCTAATGACCTTTCCGGTATGATTAAATCAGGG
>CAZWIN010000448.1:0-2146 GCA_964633855.1 uncultured Chitinophagales bacterium | reverse complement strand
CGTAGCTTATCGCTTGCGAGGCGCTGTTTGCATCTGAGCCATCAACAAGGATCTGCATATTCACGCTTTGTCCTCCGGCGAGCAGGCGGCTGAAATTGGCAGGTACAACTATTGCCACTTTGGCCCTTCCATACAGGAAGAGCTCTTCAATTTCCTCATAGCCTGATGCATCGTAGGCATAATCAAAGTATTCCGTCTGTTTGAATTTCTCCAGAAACAACCTGCTGTCCGTTGATTTATCCTGATCATAAAGGGCCAAAGGGATATGTTTAACGTCAAAATTTAGTGCGTATCCAACAAGAATAATCAACGCTGACGGTAACACGAGCAGCATTCCTAAAGACGTCGGATCGCGACGGATCTGGCGGAATTCTTTGATGATAATCGGTTTAAGAGGTTTGAACATTGGAACCGGAAGAGTTAATGGCATTGATAGGAGTGGTGACGCCAGAGTGTTCAAGGAGATACAGAAAGACATCTTCGAGCGAAGGGACAATACGCTCGACAGCACCCACCTCAATGCCCCTTTCAGCAAGAGTCTCCACGATCAAGCGCTTTCCTTCACTTTCCTCAATTGTCATGATATGAAGTGAAGCGCCAAACACCGAAGCTTCCAGTGCCCACGGCTTTCCGCGGATCACCTCCAAGCCCTCCACAACATCTGCACACTTGACCTCAAAGATAGGTTTTGTAATATATCTTGTCTTCAATTCAACCGGGCTTCCACTGGCAATAAGTTTCCCTGCATTAATCAAGATAATGTCATTGCAGTATTCGGCCTCATCAAGGAAATGCGTGGTGACGAGGACGGTTACTCCTTCCGATGAGAGATTGTTGATCAATTCCCAAAAATTCCGTCGGGAAATAGGATCAACTCCTCCGGTTGGTTCATCAAGAAAGACAATCGGTGGTTCATGCAGAATCGCACAACCGAGCGCAAGGCGTTGCTTCCAGCCGCCGGAAAGGGTTTTGGTGAGACTCTGTTCACGTCCCCTTAGATCAGCCATCTCCAACACCCATTCCATTCTTGACTTCAGCTTTGAATCCTTGAGCCCGTACACTCCGCCAAAAAAGCGAATGTTCTGCTCTACCGTCAGATCATCATAGAGCGAAAACCGCTGCGACATATAACCGATGTGTTGCTTCACCTGTTCGGTCTGGGTATTGACATCGTATCCGCCGACTTTAGCAGTTCCCGATGTTGGCATAAGCAATCCGCACATCATGCGAATCGCCGTGGATTTGCCGGCTCCATTAGCACCAAGGAAGCCAAAGATTCTGCCGGGACTGACCTTGAAATTGATGCGGTCAACAGCGGTAAATTCGCCAAAGGTCTTTGTCAGGTCATTGACTTCAATCGCATAATCACTCATACTTACCATTGACAAAATATGGCTACAAAGTGAACGATCACACTTCTACCCTCGTTTCATTCTTTCTTGTAAGCAAAGAAATAAAAACATTCTCAAGGGAAGGGCTGATAATCCGCCAGTTCACAACCGACACTCCGGCTTTCGCTAATGCGGCAAGAACATACTCGACATCCCTTGCCGCGACATCAACAACAATATTCAGCCGGTCACCAAATGCCTGAACTTCCCTGGCCTGTTGCACATTTCCGAGCGTGTGAAACGCTTCGCGGACAGGATTGCAAACCACTTCCAACACCTCACCCTTCATGGCTGCTTTGAGATTGGCAGGTGTATCCACTAACATGAGATTTCCATGGTTCATCAGGGCAACCCGCGAACATCGTTCAGCCTCGTCAAGATAGGGCGTGCTCATGACTATGGTGATACCATCTTTCAACAGTGCTTGCAGAATTTTCCAGAAGTCGCGGCGAGAGACTGGGTCAACCCCCGTTGTAGGTTCATCGAGAAAAATAATTTTCGGAGTGTGGATAAGCGTACACGCCAATGCCAGCTTCTGCTTCATCCCGCCGGAAAGCTTTTCAGCAAGCCTGTTGCGGAATGGTTTCAAACGGGTGAATTCCAGCAGCTCCTCTCTTTGCGTTTTATAGTCATATACCTTGTTGATTTCGGCAAAGAATTCAATGTTCTCGTCTATACTGAGGTCTCCATACAGTGAAAAGCGCTGAGAGAGGTAGCCTATCTGTTTCTTTACTTCATCGGTATGTGTAAGGATA
>CAZWIN010000447.1:0-2157 GCA_964633855.1 uncultured Chitinophagales bacterium | reverse complement strand
AAAGCTCCACCCACTCCGGCTCGCCACTTATCGGGGCATAGAGTATTTCATTGATAACAATGCTCTGCGGCCTATACCCAACACGCAGTTGTGCAATCTCCCGGTTGTTCTCGAGACTCTGATCAGGCGGATATACCGCCACAGCGATAATAGAGTGGCTTCCGGGAGGCCAGCTCCCAAGCGGAATGAATACTTGGAGGGTCTCGGATGGGACAAGGGTACTTGCCACAGACGAGCTCGTCAGGAATTCGGGCGATTGGGGTATTGAGTCGTTGTTTGAATCATGATAGAATTCCACAACAAAATTTTCTGCAGGGCTCAACCCGCTATTACGTACTGCGGCAAGCGCGACAACACTGTCTGATTCCGTTGCTGCTGCGGGCGAAAAAGAGATCCTATACATCTCCAGGTCGTGCATGACCTTGGTTGTCACGAGAATGTCGTCAATTCTGAGTGTACCTGTTGCTCCGGCCGGATCAGGAAGTACTCGCCATCGCAAACGCACATTTGCGCTAGTCGAGAGTGTGTCAGGCAACGCAAACCCGTGAAGAACGAAGTTCGTGGAACCTGCGTTTCTCAAAGTATCACCGATGGGAACCGTATATGTCGCTCCGCTATCTAGTGAGGCTTCAACGACCAACCTTGCATTGTGTGACGATGACCGTCGAGTATAAAATACCACACTGTCGGGTTGCGTGCCGCTAAAATCGAGGACTCGTGAGTGAAGTTCCTGCCCAATAGTGGCGTTGGTACTTATGGCTGTATTAGGGAAAGAGCGTGGAGTAGAGATGGTCGTGGTAAAGTCGTTCGTGCCGGGTGTCCGGTTCTGCGATGATATCCAGCCAGTCGGGAGTTCCGGAGGAAAAACAAGATCAAAGTTTTCAGCATACGGAAACTGCGAAAACGTAGAAGGCGTTGCTGCAGCAACAAGGGCAACCAACCGCAGGAGCTTCATGACGCGAATAGAAGGAGAATGTCACGTAGAAATTTACTGCGATATATAATAACTCCAGGATAGACTTGCAATAGGGAATTTTCGGCAGGGGAAATTATTGACTTTCTTGACAAGATTGGGTTATTTTGGCAGTCCTTGACAACACATGAAAACAGAAAAGAATAACATACTCTTTGTGGATGATGATGCCGAGCTGCGCCTGATTGTGAAAGAGCAGTTGGGGCTTGCGGGGTTTGCAATTGATGAAGCTGAAGATGGTTTGGTCGCAATAGAAAAACTCAAACACTCTCAGTACGACTTGCTGCTGCTGGATATTACCATGCCCGGAAAATCAGGGTTGGATGTGTTGACATTCGTCAAGCAGAATTCTCCCGAGTGCCGCGTAATTATCCTCACCGGGGTGGTTGGTCTTTCGGTGGCAATTGAAAGCCTGAGACTTGGAGCAGATGATTATATCACCAAGCCGTATAACATGGATTATCTTGTTGCGTCTATAAAGAGAATACTGGATTCGGCGTAGTATAACCTCAGCGACCAAACAACAAAAAAGGCGACCGGACGAGGTCGCCTTTTCGTTTACAGATGTTCAATGACTACGTTCCGGAACTGTAGTCATTCATATATTTGAGCTGATCCGTTGAAAGTTCATCAATGGAAAGCCCCTGGGTCGCAAGCTTGACACGGGCAATCTCCTGGTCCTGCGCCGCCGGGATATCGTGCACAGTATTTTCGAGACGTTTCCCCTTCTTGTGTGCCTCCGCCAACCGGAGTTGTGACATGAACTGATTTGCAAATGACATGTCCATGACTTCGGAAGGATGCCCTTCGGCAGCCGCGAGATTGACAAGTCTGCCTTGTGCAAGAACGTATACGCGTCGACCGTTCTTCAACACGTATTCCTCATTGTTGGCACGCACTTCACGTTTCGACTTGGCGAGCTTCGCGAGATCATTCAGGTTCAACTCACAGTCATAGTGCCCCGTGTTGCAAACGATCGCGCCGTCTTTCATTGCCTGAAAGTGACGCTTCACGATGATATCCTTCACGCCGGTTGCAGTAATAAAAATGTCGCCTATCTTTGCTGCTTCATCCATCGTCATCACCCGTATGCCATCAAGGGTTGCCTTCAAAGCCGCTGTCGGCTTGATTTCCGTGACGATTACATTCGCTCCGAGACCCTGTGCTCTTGATGCAACGCCACG
>CAZWIN010000446.1:0-2163 GCA_964633855.1 uncultured Chitinophagales bacterium | reverse complement strand
TTCTTTTGACAAGGGTTGAGCGGACACAATGGAGGAAAGAAGGCACATGGCAACACTGAAGCACAGGCTATGCATGATTTTGCACCTTGTCGATTGTTGTACTGAATGTTGAGCAGATGGGAACGCAGCGGCAATTGATGCTGTCGACTTGTCTAGCAAAGGGACCTCCTTCTGATCAAGGCCTTTCCTCTCAGAGGATACACAGGTGTTGTACCACCTCCACAAGAGAAAACACAAATGAGATGGTTATATTATCCCGGTTCACGCACTAACATCTATTCCACCAGAGGGCATTGTGGCTCTCATCACACCGGCGCCTGTAGGGAGTTCAACGTGTAGAGTGTTTCCGTCTTTGAGCCGGATTATCCGACTCGCGTACCTCACATTTTGCGGGTCATGAGTAACCATCACAATTGTCTGGCCTTCTTCATTCAATTCCTGAAAAAGGCGCATGATTTCGTCACCTGTTCCAGTATCGAGGTTTCCCGTTGGCTCGTCCGCAAGAATGATCGGCGGTTTGTTCACCAACGCACGTCCAATGGCAACTCGCTCCTGTTCGCCACCGCTCAGTTGATCGGGTAGCCGTTTGAGTTTCTTCTCCAGTCCGACTTTTTTGAGAATTGCAGTTGCCATGTCCATTTGCAGCGCGTTGGAGTATTGTGTCACCGTCAGGGGTAGCATCACGTTCTCGACAACTGTCAAGTAGGGAATAAGCTGGAAGGATTGAAAGACGAATCCGAGGTACTCGCGCCGGAAGTCAGCAAGCCGCTCCGATGGTAGCGAGTAGATGTCAAGTTCGTCAACCACAACTTTGCCGTCAGTCGGATGGTTGAGTCCTCCCAACACCGATAGCAGCGTACTCTTGCCCGACCCGGATGGACCCATGACAGCAACGAACTCTCCTTGCTCTATTGAAACCGAGATACCGTTGAGAGCAGCTACTTTGTCCGCACTGCCGTTGTATTCCTTATGCAGATTCTCTACAACAATCAGACTCATCGTTTCCTCATCTTTCTGGATACTCTTGTTCACAATGCTCGTAATGCGACTGTCGGATCCAAGCGGGACGCTTTGTAAGCCGGATATATGCTTGAGGCAAGGCCGAGGAACACGGCGAGTCCGATCGAAAGACCCAGCAGCATGTAGTTGATGGTGAAGCCCAATCCTCCGTTGCCCGTAAGGATTGGTGTGATAACTTTCGACGTCGCAACCCCAATAAAATATCCGGCAACACCAGCGATGAGGCTTGTAATCAGGGCCTCGGTCAGGATGATATTCATTATGTGAGACTGACGGAAACCGATGGCACGGAAGATTCCGATCTCTCGTGTTCGTTCGTTGACCGATGCTGTCATGTTGGTAAAGACGATGAGCGCACCGACAAACAACACGACAAGGGAGATCCCCAGCGAGAAATGCTCGAAGCGATGCATCGCTTCCATTTTGGATTCAATCGTCTGACGAATGGCCATTACTTTCGCCTCCGGCAGTTTCTCGGACGTTTGACGAACGATTTCTTCGATCGGGCAATCGTAACAGAGCGCAGCCAATTCAATGAGGCTGATCTGCTCTTTCTTGCCAAACAGGAGCTGCCCCTTCTTTATGGCGATAAAAATAATACCGTCGTCCTGTGAGCCTGTTGGTTCCAGAACACCAGCGACCGTGAACATCTCTCCATTGATTTCAAAGGCTTGACCCAAGCCAAGGTGCAGCTTGTTCTTTGCTTCTGCGCCGACGAGCGCATCCTGGTTTGCTTCCGGCCTTTTGCCAACAATCGACCACCACTTCTTCAGGCGTATTTCGGCTTCGAAGTCTACGCCGACCACGAGCACATCTTTCTCCCGGACTTTTGCAGCGTTAAGCAGCTTCGGTGCAACGATGCTGATATTCTCGCTGTTTTTGATCATACGGATCTTTCGTGCATCATCTTCATGCAACTCTTTCATATCAAAAGAAACGCCAGACACCGACATACCACCGTAGGTGAGCGAAAGATCATCAGACTTCGGCACAATCAGGATGTTGGCACCAAACTCATCGAGCTTTGTTGCAATATCGGCGTTCATTGCTCGCGACACGGTAACAAGTGTAACCACTGTGCTCACCGCGATAACAAGGCCCAGGACAAGGAAGCTCATCCTGGCCTTTCGCCTGCGGAGGTTG
>CAZWIN010000445.1:0-2196 GCA_964633855.1 uncultured Chitinophagales bacterium | reverse complement strand
TCAGATTGCAAAAGATCTGAACATCTCCGGGTATAGCGATCTCCGCAAGCAGGAGCTGATCTTCAAGATACTTGAGGCACAAACGGAACAAGGAGGGCTGACCTTCAGCAAAGGTGTGCTGGAAGTCTTGCCTGATGGCTACGGTTTCCTCCGTTCCGTTGACTACAACTATCTGCCATCACCGGATGATATCTATGTCTCGCCATCGCAGATTAAGAAATTCAATTTGCGAACGGGGGATACGGTAAGCGGACAAGTACGTCCTCCCAAGGAAGGAGAGCGTTTTTTTGCATTACTCAGGGTTGAGGCAGTCAATGATGAGAACCCTGAAACGATGCGGGAGCGCGTTCTCTTCGACAATCTCACCCCGCTGTACCCCAACTCCCAACTGAAACTCGAGACCGCACCAGGCGAATACGCAATGCGTATCATGGACCTGCTAACCCCCATCGGAAAAGGGCAGCGCGGAATGATTGTTTCCCCTCCCAAGGCCGGCAAGACAATCCTCTTGCAGAAGATGGCAAACAGTATTTCCCGGAATCATCCCGAAGTCAAACTGATTGTGCTCTTGATAGATGAACGTCCGGAAGAAGTAACGGACATGGAGCGGTCCGTAAACGCCGAGGTGGTGAGTTCGACGTTCGATGAACCACCGGAACGCCACGTTCAGGTTGCTGATATGGTATTGGAGAAAGCGAAGCGCCTCGTTGAGACGAGACGGGATGTGGTAATTCTTCTTGATAGTATTACCCGTCTTGCGCGTGCCCATAACACTGTCGTTCCGCATTCCGGGAAAATTCTTTCCGGTGGTGTTGATGCAAACGCGCTGCACAAGCCCAAGCGGTTCTTTGGAGCCGCACGAAATATTGAAGAAGGTGGGAGTCTAACGATTATTGCGAGTGCGCTCGTTGAGACTGGAAGCCGCATGGACGAGGTGATCTTCGAAGAGTTCAAGGGGACGGGTAATATGGAAATCGTACTCGACCGCAAGTTGAGCGACAAGCGCATCTTCCCCGCAATGGATGTGAACCGCTCCGGCACACGCAAGGAAGAACTCCTGATGGATTCGGACGATCTCAACCGCGTATGGGTATTGAGGAAGCTGTTGACGGAATTCAATACCGTTGATGCGATGGAGTTTATGATGGAGAAGATGCGCGGCACAAAGTCCAATAAGGAATTTTTGAAATCGATGAATAGCTGACAATGGGGGAATGGATGAGAGAAGTAGTAATAGCAAGTGCCTGTCGGACGCCAATTGGCTCGTTTCGCGGAGGGCTGAGCTCGCTCTCAGCGTCGCGGCTTGGCGCTGTAGCCATTGGCGAAGCAATTCGGCGAGCTGGCGTGCAGAAGGACGAAGTTGACGAAGTCATCATGGGAAATGTCATTGCGGCTGGGGTTGGTCAGGCGCCGGCGCGACAAGCAGCACTGTTTGCGGGTCTTGAGACCTCGGTACAGTGCCTGACTGTGAACAAGGTGTGCGGCTCCGGCCTGAAGGCAGTTATGCTCGGGTCACAGGCAATCATGTTGGGTGATGCGGAGACGATCGTTGCCGGTGGGATGGAGAGCATGACGAATGCACCATACTTGCTTGAGAAAGCCCGCAGCGGATACAAAATGGGGAATGCAGAACTTGTTGATTCGATGATCAAAGACGGGCTTCTTGACGTGTACAATAATTACCTCATGGGAAATGCCGCCGAAGTGTGTGCAAGGGAATGTCAGGTTCCACGAGAAGCTCAGGACGAGTTCGCAATCCTCAGTTACAAACGTGCCCAGGAATCACAGGCGTTGGGCAGGTTTGCGAAGGAGATTATTGGTATTGAAGTAAGTAAGGGAAAGGGAGCGACCGCGTTTGTTTCGGAGGATGAGGATCCGAAGGCCACGGACTTTGCCAAAATCCCGAAATTGAAGCCCGCCTTCAATGCTGAAGGGACCATTACCGCGGCGAATGCTTCAAAGATCAGTGATGGCGCCGCGGCACTTGTCGTCATGTCGGCGGAACAGGCAAAGCGCAAACAGGTGAAACCCCTTGCCCGCATCGTCAGTTTCGCATCTCATGCCAAGGACCCGCTTTGGTTTACAACTGCTCCTGCGGATGTTATTCCAAAGGTTCTCAAGAAAGCCGGATTAGCGGAAAAAGATATCGATCTTTTTGAAATCAATGAGGCATTTGCGGTCGTTGCCCTGGCTGTT
>CAZWIN010000444.1:0-2217 GCA_964633855.1 uncultured Chitinophagales bacterium | reverse complement strand
TCCTGTCGTTCTAAGTGTCACTTTCTCTTTGAAGAGAAAGTGACCAAAGAGAACTTTCGGAACTGCGAACCCTGCAGTTGTTTATAGTCCGAGACTTGGAGAGTGTAGATAGTCTTCCGTCCGCACACAGCCCGCAGTTCCGAGAGCGCAGAAAAGACCAGAAGTCTTTGATGCAGCCACTTCCGCTCATAGTCGGAAAATTAGAGTGTGTAGTTGGTCTTCCGCCACACACCGCCTGCGATTCCGAGGGCCACCAACCTGATGTGTCCGGATTCGGTGGAGGCGAGCGGTGGATGAATCATTAAGCGGGTTCGCATTTTCGATGTTATCGCATGAACCTGTTCAACGAATCGAGAATGCACGGATTGTGTGTTGGCCGCCTCATAAAGTGTGTTCCCCTGCCCGCCGCATTTGACACTAAGGAGGCAGGCGGGGAATCCGGACGATTCTCTTTCGTTTTTTTCCGCCTTCTGGATCCCGCCCATTCGGCGGATCCAAAGAGCGGGACTCTTCTAAAGAGTTGTCATGAAGCTCCGCTTCACTGTTGCCAATGAAAATTGTTGCATGAAGCCGAAGATTGGCAGAGCTACATAGGTATTTTCATAGCAGAAAGAACAGGTAGTGGGTCAGTTTCAAACTGACCCACTACCAAAGAACAACATACCTTTGAAATTCCTTCCGCTTTGGCTATCTTATAGCCGTTGAAATTTCATTTCGTTTAACATTTCTGTTTTCCATCCCATGCACAGAGTTACACTTATTCCGGGTGACGGAATCGGGCCGAGTATTACCGAATCCGCTGTCCAGGTTGTCGAAGCGACAGGCGTAAAGATTGAATGGGAGAAAGTTGATGCCGGACTTTCTGCCATCGAGAAGTACAAAGATCCGCTTCCTCCTCACGTTACCGAATCCATTGCGCGCAACAAGATTGCGTTAAAAGGCCCATTGACGACGCCCGTTGGCTCGGGCTTCAGAAGCGTCAATGTTGCGTTGCGAAAAGAGTTTGATCTTTACGCGAACCTTCGGCCGGCTGTTTCATTTGAAGGCGTACCTTCGCGCTATAAGGACATTGACATCGTGATCGTCCGTGAAAACACGGAAGAGTTTTACGCAGGCATTGAGCATTACATTGATCCCTCACGAAGCGCGGCTGAAACGATCGGCATTGTTACGCGATCGGGCTCAGAACGCATCATCAAGTACGCGTACGAATACGCGGTGCAAATGCAGAGGAAAAAAGTAACGACGGTTCACAAAGCCAACATTCTGAAATACACGGGGGGACTTTTCCTGGAAGTGTCAAAGGAAGTCGGAGCAAAGTATCCTGCCATCAAAACCGATGACAAGATTATTGACAACATGGCGATGCAGATGGTTCTCAATCCGCACCAGTTTGATGTTATCGTGACGACGAATTTGTTCGGAGACATTCTTTCGGACCTCGCGTCTGGCCTTGTGGGTGGATTAGGACTTGCACCGGGGGCAAACATCGGTTTCAACGCTGCAATCTTTGAAGCCGTTCACGGCAGCGCGCCCGATATAGCAGGGAAGAATATTGCCAATCCTTGCGCATTGATACTTGCCAGCGCGATGATGTTGAGGTATATGAAGGAAGAGCAAGCGGCGCGTCGAATAGAAAATGCCGTCAAGGAGGTTTTGCGGGAAGCGAAGTCAGTAACGCGAGATATCAACCCGGAGAGTTCAACTGGTACAGTAGAGATTACGAAGGCGATCATCAGCGAACTTCGTTGATTGTGTGTTCTGTTTTGGATAGATTTTGTCGGTTTCGGAGAGGTGGCCGAGTGGTTGAAGGCGCTAGTCTCGAAAACTAGTATAGTCGTAAGGCTATCGAGGGTTCGAATCCCTCCCTCTCCGCAGAAAATTTTCCTAGGCAAGTAACTCACCCAATTCACATTGCCACACTTTGCGAATGCTCAAACGAACTTCTACGAAAGCTTTCGGAACGTCCAAGCGTGAGTCTCACGATTCGACAAAGTTCTATTCTCGAAAACTTTACCAAAAACCAGTTCTCGTTCCTGGCAAAGTCAAGAACGTGATAGACTCCCTAATATTGCCCCCAGCAACAAGCTGGGCTGACCGGATTTACTGCCAGTCTTCGGAGAAAATGCAAATACCGGACGATTCGGTTGGAGTTGCATTTACGTCGCCTCCATACAATGTAGGCAAAGACTATGATGATGATTCCACAATGGAGGA
>CAZWIN010000443.1:0-2226 GCA_964633855.1 uncultured Chitinophagales bacterium | reverse complement strand
CTGTCCCTTACTGGCCTCGACAATCGAGAGGAAGCCGCAGAACATGTTCA
The DNA here is from genome assembly GCA_964633855.1 of uncultured Chitinophagales bacterium. Taxonomy (GTDB): domain Bacteria; phylum Bacteroidota; class Ignavibacteria; order UBA10030; family UBA6906; genus CAZWIN01. The sequence continues at coordinate 2,176 of CAZWIN010000443.1, read as the reverse complement.
ACACGGTGAACAGGCTCGGGACAATTGCACGGGTAAATTTCATTTCATTTCCAGGTTGTGAGCGATTCAGGAATTTCAGACAACGGCTATGACCGTTTCTCCGGCAACAGCAATATCCCCAAGCTTTACTTTGATTTCGGTTCCTTTGGGGACGAGCACATCAACGCGGGAACCAAACTTGATCATGCCGAACCGTTGCCCCACCACGGCAGGATCGCCGACCTTGAGATCGGCAACAATCCGTCGTGCGACAAAACCGGCAATTTGCTTGAACAACACCTTCATCTTATCATTTCCGACACCAATGTGTGTCCGCTCGTTCCGCAACGAGGACTTTTCCTCGTAGGCAACCAGATATTCACCGGGAAAGTATTTGTAAAATCCCACAGTCCCCGAAATCGGGAAGCGGTTCACATGCACATTAAGCGGCGACATGAAGATACTCACCTGCACTGCATCACCTTTGATAAACTCGTCCTCAAGGACATCCTTTATCAACACTACTTTCCCGTCAGCCGGAGAGATAACAAGATTATTTCCTTGTGGCGTTTGTCTCTCCGGGTCACGAAAAAAGTTCAACGTGAAGATCAGAAAAAGAGAAAGCAGCCCGATGATACCGTACTTCAGGATTACCGGTTCAATAAAAAGAGAACTTAAAGCCGTTCCTAAAACTACGACGAGCACCACAACCGCCACCACACCATATCCATACCGCGTTATCAACTGATGTGCCTCATCGTTTATACTGAAATGCGATTACAGAGCGTTGGCTAAACATACGGGCTGATGTCTCGTTGGCAAGAGCAGTTTTGACGGGATGAGCAGGCTGGGATTGGGCATTAACCCCGCCGCCACAGGTTTTGAATCGCAGGAGTACGAGTCCGGTGCGGTCGGATTGTATCAGGCCCTGTGAGTTGCCGTTGAGCCTGACGATCTCTCCACCCTTCGCCTTGGTGTTTCTTCTTCGGGGCCAGGTTGTTACTGCATTGATAATCACCTAAAAATTTAACAAAAGCTCGTTTGAAAGTCAACGAAAGAGGCTTCCACCTCTTTGCAATTGGCGGTTGATATGGTTATTTTCATCCAACATTCAACGTGCGATGGGCCGGAGCTGATGAAACCAGGCGACCTGTCTCCCTCCTCAATAATGAAATTTCAACCTACAAGTGCATTCAATCCAAACCATGTGGCCGCGAACCGATCCGGTCAAGCAAACTCATGTTTGAGGCTTGAACAACCGGCGCAATCAAGGAGAGTGAAATGAATAAGATTAATTTTTGCATTGTTGTCATTGCCCTGCTCATTTCATCGTGCGGTAAGAAGGAACCGGCATCTCATACCAAAACCATCGGCGTGACTTTGCTGACACGCGCCCACATCTTCTACAAGGACCTTGAAGAGGGCTTGCAGGAGGAAGCCGCAAAGAACAGGTTTGATGTGATTGTTACGGCGGCAGAGTTCGACCTTGGCAAACAGACTGCACAGATCGAGGACTTCATTGCCCGCAAAGTTGACGCGATTGCTGTCAGCCCGGTGGATTCCAGAGGCATCGGTGCAGCAATACGCAAAGCAAACGCGGCAGGCATACCGGTCTTCACGGCGGATATTGCCGCGCAGGAGGGCACTGTGGTCAGCCACATCGCTTCCGATAACGTTGCCGGCGGACGGCTCGCCGGAGAATATCTCGCCAAGACACTTGGAGGAAAAGGAAGCGTCGGTATCATCAACCAACCGGCAATCACCTCCGTGCTCGACAGAGTACAGGGATTTAAAGAGGCGATTGCACGCCATCCCGATATTAAGATAGTTGCGGATGTTAACGGACAGGGCGTACGGGATAAAGCGATGCAGGCTGCCTCGGATGCATTGCAGGCTCATCCGGAACTGAACGGCCTCTTCGGCATCAATGATGATTCCGCTCTCGGCGCACTCGATGCGGCACAGCAGTTTAACAAAACCGGAGTGGCAATCATCGGCTACGACGCCACACCACCGGCTGTGGATGCAATCAAACGCGGAACGCAGCTCAAAGCGGACGTCATTCAATATCCCAAAAAGATCGGCGCTACGACAATCCAGAAGATCGGTGAATTCTTCGCCGGGCAGCAACTACCGGCAGTGATTCCGGTGGAAGTCGGGATTGTTGACCGCGACGCGCTGATGAAACAGTAACGGG
>CAZWIN010000442.1:0-2258 GCA_964633855.1 uncultured Chitinophagales bacterium | reverse complement strand
TCAAGCTCGAATCCGGACCGTTCGAGTTGCTTCCACGACTCCATGCACTCTCTAACATCGTCGGGCAATCGGCCGAGATCATCCCAAAACTGTACTATGCGTTTTGGAGGTGTGGCTAGGGGTGCTACGGGCACCCGGACTGATTCATTGGAGCGTTGTACCAACTCCCGAACGAAATTGGAGCGAGCACGGTCATCCTTTCCGAGGGGGTCCTTTTCACTAGATTCGGGCACGTTCATATGGTTGTTCGTTTTATGAGCGGCCATGTCGCATTAACTACCGCCTTGTCGCCACACCATGGCGTTAGCACGCGGCTATTCGCCACAGCGTTGCGTCTATTGCTGTATGGTAGTCCTGCGGAATTCTATCTCACGGGGAAGGCCAACAACACATGCAGAACCCTTGCGAAAGGTCTACCGACAAGATATAAGAGAGCTTTGCGAAAGTCAACAATAAACCGCCTGGTTCCGGAATTTGCAGGGCATCCTCAGACAGGATAATTGTCAAGAATTTGAACATTTCTCCCTGGCTGCATCTGTCACGCTGGAGATGAGGTCACCCGAACTCGCGCGCTTGATTGAGCCTCGGCTCAGAAACAAACGGAGAGACCTTCAAATGATCTCCACAGCTGGTCGCCCGACTCGTATTGAAGTGAATCCGGACCAAGAGGGGATACGGAAGACAGGGATGTCGATGACCTCACTGACAAAGGCGGGGGTGAGAGTGTTAAAAGTAGAGTTGACATTCGTCAACCTCTCACCTACATTATCCAGCACTCACTAGGGGAACATAGGAATTACGCATCATATTTGAAACCGCAAAACAAACGAAGGCCGTGGCTCCCACAGGTGAGAAAGAGTCTTTCACCTGTGGATCTTGAAAAGGAGATCAGGCAAGCAGCAAGGCTCTTGGCACTTGCGGAGCGAGAGTTTGCACCGATCAGGAAGCAGTATCAAGAGATGCAGAAACGGAGGAGCCCATACTCGGTGAAGGCGATTGAAGTGAGAGGAAGCTACATGCGTCAACGAATTCAGGTTACTACCTTGAAGATAAAACTAAAGACGCTATTGGCGAGAAAGAGAGTAAGGGATCACAAATGAAGTCCATTTCGTTGCTGGTGTGGCTGCTATTGGTTGCTACAAAAGCGTTCACCCAAGATACTCTTGCTGTCATGTCCTATAACCTCCTGAACTACGATACCAACACATCACGCGACCATTACTATCGCACAGTAATCCGGCATGCCCAGCCAGATGTCCTGGTCGTTCAAGAAATCACGTCACAGACGGCAGTTAACAACTTCTTCAACAACGTCGTGAACGTTGTTTTCCCGGGACAATTCTCGCAGGGAACATTTACTAACGGCCCGGATACTGACAATGCCATCTACTATAGGAGTTCGGTTTTCACTTTCATCTCAAACAGGGCAATCCCCACTGCGTTACGTTACATCAACGAGTTTACGTTATACAATCCAGCAGCTGCAGATACGTTTCGGATTTATTCTGTCCATTTGAAAGCGAGCAGTGGGTCTGATAATGAGGCCCAACGCGCTGCTGAAGTAAACAACCTCCGGCAAGTAACGAACGCATTGTCAAACGGGAAATACTTTGTCGTGCTTGGAGATTTCAACATCTACGGTTCTGGAGAACAGGCGTATCAGAATCTTCTGTTGGACAATCCAGGGGATGATGGACACTTTATGGATGCACTCTCGATGTCAGGGATATGGAATAACCCGGCGTACGCTGCGTATCATACACAGTCCCCTCGAACCCGTGGTTTTGGAGGTGGGGCGACAGGGGGGATGGATGATCGGTTTGATATGATTCTGTACTCAAGGGCAGTTAGTCTACCGGGGAAGATACAGTACATGTTAAACAGTCTCATGCCGATTGGTAATGACGGAAACCACTACAACGACAGCATCAATCAACCACCAAATCTTGCGGTACCGGACAGTGTTGCAGATGCCCTGCACTACGCAAGCGATCATTTGCCGGTGAGTGCGAGGTTTGTGTTTGCAGATCCCTCATTGTCTGTGCCGTTGCCTGACATGCCATCAGAGTTCGTATTGTTCAACGCTTACCCGTCCCCCTTTAACCCAAGCACTACGATTTCATTCTCGGTTACCGGTTCTGGAAATGTCTCACTGAAAATCTTTGATGTGCTCGGCAGGGAAGTTGGCGTGTTGGTGGATGGATTTATCAATGCGGGGACTCATAAGGTGAGGTGGGATGCAGGTGATTGTGCCAGCG
>CAZWIN010000441.1:0-2264 GCA_964633855.1 uncultured Chitinophagales bacterium | reverse complement strand
CAACAATGGTTTGCGTGACTGGTTCCATCGCTCTCATGAGTTTGAATGCAAGAAGTGTCTTTGCAACAAACGAAGGCTCACGGTCCGGAACCTTGTTCTTCACGGGTGGAAGGGTCCTGAGATATGCTACCACCGCGAGGACATCTTCATCAGCCATACCGTGGTACCAATCAATCGGCATGATTGGGAAGAGCGTTAGCCTGTCTTTACGCACTCCTTCACGAAGTGCTTGTACAATTTCCCCATCCGTCCAGCTGCCAATGCCGGTTTCAATATCAGGGGTCAGGTTGCGTGAGTACCATTTCCCGAATCCGGGCCCGACATTGGTGAGGTCAAACAACATTCCGCCGTTCGGCGCTCCGTTCGCATCTCCCGGCGGATCATGATGGCATCCCCAACATTGCGCCTGAAATTTGAAGATGTACTCTCCGCGTGCAATCGAAGCAGAATCGGTGGGCGCTTTCAGGTCCGGTGCCTGCCTGGGGTTTTTCGCATCCCAGCATATGTTGACATAGACAACGAGAATGAGAACAAGCCCTGCGATTACTCCCACTGCCCAGCCAAGGATTTTGAGAATCCGTTTGCCTATTGCCGACATGATTTGCCTCCTGAAAGAACAATCTGTGAATTAGTTCTGAACGTCGTACCGCAATGCAGTGACCGTCTGAATGCCGTCACCCGACAAAAGAGCTCAGGGCTTTCCCACAAGATGCGACTGCATCCCCGCATACTCCGGTGAAATCGAAAAGTTTCCGTAACAGAGCTTCCTCAGAATCGAAACAGGACGAAGGTGCCAGCTTGCCCACGAGAGCGGTGAATCGCCGTTGGCATCCCGCACATCAGTTCTGGCTCCTGCATCCAGGAGAAGCTGAATCGTCTCATCACTCCCGAATGCCGCAGCCCTGTGCAACGGAGCCTCGCCTCTCGTTCTGCAATCCCTCATGAAACTTCCGGTGAGAACTCCTGCTTTGGTCGCACAATTCGTATTTGCTCCGTTTGCGAGAAGAACTTTCAGCACAACATCATGTGCCAGCCTGGTTGTTGTGCACAGAGCTGAATGTAAAGGTGTTTCGCCGGTGTCCTTTACGGCATAGTTCACGTCGGCGCCGCTTTCAATAAGGAACTGACACAGCCTCCAATGTCCGTGAAATGCCGCTCCATTCAGGCCGTAGTTCTCACCCAACCGGTTGATGGATTCTCCCTTTTCAAGCAATAATTTTACCGCGCTGACATCGCCGTAATAGGCGCACCATTCTATGAGTGCGACTCCGTTGTTATCAACTGAAGTCGCGGTATGCCCTTCCGTGAGATATTCAAATACCAGGTCAGTGCGGCCATTGATAATGCGGTCAAGCAACAAGGGGTGAGGCACTATAATTCCAAGGTGTTCAACAAACTCTTCTTCAGAACAACTGATGCGGAGCAACTCTCCGGCGTAACCCTGAACGGCAACGCCAGAGAATGGGCATGAGATGCTTGACGCCGCTCAAAATACTCTCTTCTTTGCACTATTTCAACAGTTGAAAAACAAAAATCCCCAAGGCGTTTGCCTCGGGGATAGTCAAAATGGCGTGCGTTCCGGGCCACTCCATCACGACAAAGATATCTTCCCTTTCATCCCGGATGATGCCGCACTAGAAGGATAACCTGTCCGGCAAGAAGAAGTAAATGAGTATTGCAAAGGAAAATAGAAACAGTGCCATGTTGAGGGGTCGAATCTTGACGGTGATAAGATATTCCTTCTTTTCGCTTGCATGAGCGAAATGGCAGATCGCCATGAAGTTTATCACCATCACAAGGAAAGGCAAGCCGACCGCAATAAGAGGGATCAGGTACGTAAGAAACGGATTTCCGTCAATCGCAGCAAAGAGACTCCTGATGCCATCGAGAAAAGGTGAGACCATCCCCAGTTCATGCTTCAAGAGTGCTATCACAGCAACTATCACCGGCAGGGTGAGAAGCCATAATCCTGCTTTCGAGGATTTCTTGTAACTCAGCAGGGGAATTTTCAATTCCTGCTGGTGCTTGATCTGTTCAGGAGCCGGCAGGTTAATCCCGCCGAGCATGTTGTCAACGTCGCTTTTCTTCATGGTATTCTCCTGTGGTGTTTACTTGCAGTTGGTCAATCGCCCGTGAGAGAAGCGATTTAACGGTTCCTTCTTTCTTGCCGAGAATGACTGCTATGTCCTTTATCGATTTGTGCTCATAGAATCTCAATGAGATAACTTCCTGATACCTTGTGTCGAGTTTCTTTAACTGCTCGT
>CAZWIN010000440.1:0-2274 GCA_964633855.1 uncultured Chitinophagales bacterium | reverse complement strand
GAAAGGGTATAATCAGGATGAATGGGCGAAGCTGCCGGACGTATCCCGGGTGCCCATTACCACATCCTTGGGATTGTTGAGGGCATTGCATGAACGCTGGACATGTCTTTGGGAGAACCTGAATGATGATCAATGGGCGCGTCCGGGGGTTCACTCGGAATCCGGCAATATGACTCTTGACTCGATACTTGCAACGTATGCCCGGCACGGCGAAAAGCATGTCGGGCAAATACTTTCGTTGCGGAAATTAAAAGGCTGGTGACATACCGGCAATCACAAAGTATGGAGTGAGTATTTATTAGATGAATGAATTGCAGCACCGTGAAATGGTGATTGATAGGAAACATGTTCTTGAACTCTTTGCCGAGTCAGGTGCGCTTCTGACGGGACACTTTCAATTGACTTCCGGCTTGCACAGCCCGCAGTACTTTCAATGTGCCAAAGTGTTACAATATCCGCGTTTTGCCGAACAGCTCTGCCATGAAATCGCATCGTATTTCAAAACGTCGGATATTCAAGTTGTCGTAGCGCCCGCGCTTGGAGGTATTGTTGTCGGCCAGGAGGTTGGGCGACAGTTGGGAGCGCGTACGGTTTTTACGGAACGAAAAGACGGAGTGATGCAACTCCGGCGCGGATTTGAGATTTCGTCCGGCGAACGTGTGCTGGTATGCGAGGATGTTGTGACGACCGGAGGCTCGGTTGTTGAGGTCATAAAGATTGTGAAATCGCTTGGCGGACAGGTTGCAGGTGTCGGCTATCTGGTTGACAGGAGCGGAGGCAACGTGAAATTCGATGTGGAAGATGGTGCTGCACAATTTTCCTTGCTGCAGCTTGCCGTGACTGCATACCAAGCCGAGCAATGCCCGATGTGCAAGAATGGTATTCCCGTGGAGAAGCCGGGAAGCAGAAACACAAAACCCTAAAATTCCAACACTCCTTTTCCCATGAATTGGCTTCGTGAATTAGTTGGTACGGAACTGCTGTATCATACGGTAATTGCTGCCGCTATCGTTGCAGTGTTCTGGCTGTTCTCGCGGGCTGCGCGTTCCATCCTGAAATGGCTTGGACGCATGGTATTCGCTAGAACCGAAACCACTCTTGACGACAAAGTCCTTGAAGTGGTGCTGGCGCATGTAAAGCCGCTGATGATTGTTGTCGGCTTCCATATAGCCGTCAGGGAAATTCGCAAGGGCTGCACGGCCTCCGACGAGACCATGCACCAGATCTTGGATTACGGCCTCTCCATTCTCTATGTCATCGTTGTTATTCTGGTTGTCAAGAGTATCCTTGGTGTTATCAGGGTGATTGTTGATTGGTATCTTGACAGGGTTTCTGCCGACGGTTCGGCCGAACTCAAGCTCACCCTTGGCCCGCTTACCAGCAAAGTGGTGAATATTCTCGTCGGCATGGTGGCGGTTATTGTAGTGCTGGATCACTTCGGCGTGAATATCGGAAGCCTTCTTGTTTCGCTGGGCGTCGGCTCTCTTGCCGTTGCCCTGGCGGCGCAGGATACGCTTGCAAACATGATTGCAGGATTTGTGATTCTTGTTGACCGTCCGTTTCGCGTAGGTGACCGCATTGAATTGCCTTCAGGCCATATCGGCGATGTACACTCGATCGGTTTGCGCTCTACCAAGCTCGTTAATTTTGACAATAACCTGATCATCCTTCCCAATGGCGAGCTGGTTAAGAGCAGGATCATTAACTATGCCTATCCTGTCAACGAAATGAGAGTGCTGTTAAAAGTAACAGTTGCCTATGGCACTGATCCGGAACAAGTCCGGGGTATCCTTGCCGGGCTGTCAGATGGCCATCCCGAGATTCTCAAAGACCCGCCCGTGAATATCCAAATGACAGCTTGGAATGACTCGTCGGTGGAGTTCTCCTTGATTGCACGGACAGCAGATTTCAGCAAAGCGGCCTCTATTACAAATGAACTCCGTGAACAGGCTTACCGCAAATTTGCGCAAGAAGGGATAGAGATTCCGTTCCCGCAACGCGTTATTCATATGAAAACAAACGCCTGATGGAACTCAGGCAAATCAAACGGGATGTTCTGTACCGTGGTAAAGTATTCGATCTTCTTGTTGACGAGGTCAGATATCCTTCTGGTAATACGGGCATCAGGGAGATAGCCCATCATCCCGGTGGTGCCGTGGCAGTTCCGCTATTTGATGATGGGCGCGTGATGCTGGTAAAGCAGCTCCGTTATCCTTTTGGACAGCATATTCTGGAACTCCCTGCCGGGAAATTGGGCTCCGGAGAAGATCCCGA
>CAZWIN010000439.1:0-2287 GCA_964633855.1 uncultured Chitinophagales bacterium | reverse complement strand
ATGAATTACCAACAAGCAATTGGGTAACGCTGAAGGTCTTTGATGTTCTCGGTCGCGAGGTTGCTTCACTAGTGGATGGGTTTCTTACTACGGGAGAACATTCAGTAACGTTCGATGCGCAATCGCTTGCGACAGGCTTGTATTTCTATCGCCTGAATGCCGGTTCGTTTACAGCTACGAGAAAGCTGTTGCTTGTTCGTTAATCGGGCTCGCAAAGACTCAAATCGAAAAGCCCTGCTTGTACAACAGCAGGGCTTTCTTTTCACCCCCCAATTCAGTACCATCTTGGGCACCCTTTCACGCTCTCCGTTTCCATATATCCTGTGTTCGAGTAGAATATGCTCAAGAGACTTCATCGCTGTATTGCGTTTGCGTTGTTGGCGGCTTTCTGGCATACTCCTTCCTTTTCTGCCCCCAAACTTGTCGTTGTTATCAGCATTGACCAGTTCCGCTACGAGTATCTTGTGAAGTTCCGCGAATACTACGGTACGCATGGGTTTCGCTATTTGATGGAGCATGGAGCGAACTTCACTAACGCATCCTACAAACACGCGCTGAATAAAACCGCTCCCGGCCATGCAGTGATCATGACGGGAACATACAGCGATATCAACGGCATCATCGCCAACTCATGGTTTGATCCGGTTGCGCAAAAGGATGTGTATTGCGTTGGAGACCGTAATGTCTCTCTCCTCGGCTCAAACGGTGACGGAAAATCTCCGGCAAATCTCCTCGTCCCCACATTTGGCGATCAGCTTCGCCTGCACACCGGGTTTGCAAGCAAGGTGGTCTCGATTGCAAACAAAGACCGTTCGGCAATTCTGATGCCGTCCGTAGCGGTTTGGATGAGTGATACGTTGTTTACTACTTCGACGTACTATGTTAAGGAGCTTCCGGCGTGGGTCAGCAAGTTCAACGCATCGGGGCTGGTGAACTCCTACCGCGGAAAACCATGGAACAGCATCCTGCCTGACGAAGCATTCCGTTACGCTGATGCTGATGATGTGCCGTATGAAGCCAATCATAATGGCGTGGGAAGAACGTTCCCGCATATTATCGGCGGGGATAACACGAGAACGTACGGCTATGCAATGCTGACAAGCCCGTTCGGAATGGAGGCTCTTTCGGAGATTGTGAAGTCTGCTCTCAAAGACGAGCATCTTGGCGGAAGAGGCGTAACAGATCTTCTGTGCATTGGCTACTCATCCACCGATTACGTCGGGCACGACTTCGGTCCCGACAGCAGGGAAGTAGTGGAGATAGCCGTTCAGACCGACCGCATCATTGCCGATATGCTGAAGTATCTGGATGAGCAGGTCGGATTAGCAAACACTATTGTTGTGCTGACCTCTGATCACGGGGTCACTCCGATTCCCGAATATCTTCTTGCTAAATATCCCGGAGTAGACGCGGGCAGAATATCCAAGGGGGAGTTTCTCGGTTTCTGTGACAGGGTACTCAACAATGCATTCGGCACGGCTCCGCAGGGGAAAAGCTGGGTCAGACGAATTATTGATATGAATATCTATCTCGACAGTGAACAGCTGCAGGAGAAGAGCATTGAACCGGATCGGATGGCAAATACTCTTGCGGATTCATTGTTAAGATTCCAACCGGTTGCCCTTGCGCTATCGCGCCGTGATATTCTTCTGCATCAACCTGTTTCTCTGATTGCAGAAAAGATGGCGCGTAATTACCACCCGGCAAGAAGCGGCGATGTTGTTGTCGCGCTCAAACCGTATTTCGCGCTTGATGATGAAGCAGCCGGCGCAGAACACGGAAGCCCCTACGAACACGATGCGCATGTCCCTCTCATTATTATGGGAGAGGGTATTCGTTCCGGAACATACGCCTCGGACGCCAGCCCTGCGGATATTGCGCCAACCCTTTCCTCGCTGGTGGGAGTTGAGTTTCCGGCAGGGAAAGAAGGCCGCATACTGATTGAAGCGTTAAAGAACCCATAGTCTTGTCATCCTTCCCACACCATCATAATTAAAGACGATGTATGAGTGAACTGACACAGGGCCGCCCTGTTCACAGCCAGGAATACCGCCGCCGCCGGGCGCTCAACTGGCTGACGCTTGGTTTTACCTATGCAGCGATGTACATGGGAAGGTACAACCTCTCCTTTGCGAACAAATCTCTTTCCGATACATACGGCTGGGATAAAACCCAAATCGGCGCAATCATCACCGCCGCGCTGACCATCTATGGAATATCGGCGCTCTTCAACGGGCCGATAGCCGACAGGATAGGTGGCAGGAAAGCCATGCTCATCGGGGTATTC
>CAZWIN010000438.1:0-2297 GCA_964633855.1 uncultured Chitinophagales bacterium | reverse complement strand
TGCTTATTGTCCGCGTTTGGAACATGGGTGCTGGAAATTGAACCGTATCGACTATCAGATCGCGAATTGTTTCCCACGACTGACCTCCATCAACACTTCGCGTGTATGGTAGACGATGTTTGTAAAAAACCTCCGGCCAGGTCACATGTATGGTATCATTACCACTGAGAGCTATCTGAGGTGAGTGGGCGGAATATGTGCTCTCAGAGAGCTGTATCGACGGATCCCAAATAATACCGCATGGATCTTGGGCAAAGGCGACGTTACAAAAAAAGAGAACCAGAACAGGAAGAACCGACTTCATCACCGCATACTCCTTTTGTTGGATCAAATGAGATGAGATGAGATGAAATGAGATGAGATGAGTAATAACGGGCAACTCAGGCCACGAGCAATATGGCTCCAACACCGTGGAAAAGCAACGACTTTCTTGCGGCAAATCAAAGAATTGACAACCTGGCACTGCCTTCAACAGCTATATTTACTTCGTAATCACCATCTTCTTCGTCTCTACAAAATCTGGCGCGGCGATACGGTAGAAATAAATCCCCGTTGGAAGATCGGCCTTCTCAAAACTGAATTCGTACATTCCGGCTGTCTGCTCTCCCTCAAAAATCAACGCCACTTCCTGTCCCAGCAGGTTGAACACCGCGAGCCGAACAAATCCGCTTTTCGGAATAGTGTACTTGATGCTCGTTGCAGGGTTGAACGGATTGGGGAAGTTCTGCTCCAATGATTGATGGGCGGGATGAGCCTTCTCCTCTTTCACTGAAGTGACAAACGAAACAATTACCCGCCGTACCGATAGGCTGTTGACGCTCACCTGCGCATCGGATGCCTGCACGCGCCAGTAGTAATTGCGTGACTGGCGTGGCAAAACAGAAGTCATAGAGGTGGAGATGCCGGAGAGAATATTGATAAGCGCACCGCTGTTGAAGGTATCCACCGTGTCAATCTGCAGCATGTAGGTCAGCGTGTCAAGATCTGGGTCCAATGCCGCTTCCCAGCCAAACGTCACCTGCGGGTCATCCTCAACAAAACTCAGTGTCGTGTCGTTGGGTGGCGATAACAGGGAAAACGCCGACGGCGGATCGTTTACATTTGCAACAGTAACATCAAAGGTCTGGTCAACAGAACCCGCCCCGTTCGTCGCCCGGATGCGGACAACATGCGTGTGCATCAACGCCTGCTCATTTGTCGGCGTCCACCGGATTGACCATGTTGCCGAATCCACAATCATCCCGTCCGGCGCGCTGATGAGTTTCAGCCCGGGCGGAGTGCCGTTAAATGTCGGCGTATAAATGTACGGTGCTTCTTCAGTCGCAGTCAGCGGCGCAGTGGACACAAACGAGGGGGCTACGGGCCTCAGGCGGAGTATCCGGTTCGCAGTATAGGGTCCGTTCGCAAGATAGATATTGCCGTCCGGGCCTTCTTCGATATCTGCAAACCCGGAGCCATAACTGAAGAACGTAGCAAAGGAACCCGGCACAATGGTATCTCCGTTGGCAGTAAGAGTCACCGACCAGACAGTCGGATTGCTGTTTCCGGTGAACAACAATTTGCCGTACATGCGCGGGAACGCGCTTCCGCGATACACTATAATTCCGGTGAGCGCCGGAAGATTACTCGGGAAATAATACAGCGGGCGCGTATAGATCGGGTTGCCGCTATAGGTGCAGTTGCCATCCACAGGCCAGCCCATGTTGGCGCCACGCGGCACACGGTTGATCTCGTCGTTGCAGCTCGGCCCGTTCTCCGAGCAATACATTGTTCCGGTCAGGACGTCAAAAGTAAAATCAAAACTGTTTCTGTGGCCGATGGACCAGAATGCTTTGCCGGGCCACGGATTATCCACCGGAATTGAACCATCGGAATTCAGCCTCAGGATTTTTCCGCGCAGATTTCCCGCCGTGGTGTCCTGCGAGTTTGAAGTGGTGGCATACTCTCCGAACGTAACGTACAATTTTCCATCGGGGCCAAAGTGTACATTCCCTCCGTTATGGTTTGTGGCGCCATTGTTTCTTGGAACAAGCACTATGGTTCGCGGTTCCACACCGATACTGCTCGAATCACGGAATCGTACGACAATGTTATCGCGCGTCCCTGATTGGGTATAAAAAACATACACAAACGTGGAATCGGGATATTGCGGGTGAAGGGTGATACCGAGAAGCCCTTGCTCTCCTGATCCGGTGACACTGACAGTGGTAAATGGTGCAGGACGAAGCGCACCGTTCTCATGGATGCGGATGCGCCCGTTGTTTTTCTCCGTAAAGAAAAACTTCCCGCTATTGTCA
>CAZWIN010000437.1:0-2308 GCA_964633855.1 uncultured Chitinophagales bacterium | reverse complement strand
TCCGATCTTGTCGCCAGCCTCGGATTGGAGGAGCGTGGTGTTTTCACAGGATACATTCGGGATGGGGATCTGAATGATCTCCTGTTGGGATCAATGGCTTTGGTATTTCCGTCACTCTATGAAGGGTTCGGACTTCCAGTGCTGGAAGCCATGGCCAGGGGAGTTCCGGTGCTGAGCTCAAACCGCGGTGCCTTGCCGGAAGTTGGAGGGGACGCAGCGGTATATTTTGATCCCGATTCCACCGATGACATGGCAACACAAATAGCCGCCGTTGTCATGGATCCGGGGCTTCGCAAGACCATGAGTGAACGAGGATTCGAAAATGTGCGACGATTTTCCTGGACCGAAACCGCCCGTAAAACACTGGAAGTCTATGTGCAGGCTAGTCAACGGAAGGGTGGAGTAAGCTGACTGTGGATAGAAAAAAGAATATGAGGTTTTTTTGGGTTGTTACGGAACTCTATTACCCGGAGCCCAATGCCACGGGGTATTTTCTGACAAAGATTGCTGAAGGACTCGCTGGCAACTATCCCGTATCAGTCGTCTGTGGGCAGCCAAGCTATGATGCGCGCGGGGTGAAAGCACCCTATTACGAGGTGCGAAAGGGTGTCACCATATTCCGATGCCGATCGACGACGTTCAACAAGGATGTTATCGGCTTCAGGCTCCTCAATATTGTCACATTCAGCGTCATGACATTTTACAGGACTGTACAGAGCGTCGCATCGGAAGACGTTGTTCTTGTAGTAACAAATCCCCCCACACTTCCATTTATTGTTGCTGCCGCGTGCTTTCTAAAGAGGGCGAAGTGCATTCTTCTGATTCACGACGTTTATCCGGAAGTTCTCGTCTCCGCGGGTTTTCTTGGAAAGAGGTCGATTCCGGTCCGCATATTGGCGTGGTTGAACAAGAAGCTGTACACATCCGTTGATGCCATTGTTGTGTTGGGGCGTGATATGCTCTCACTTGTCAGGGGAAAGATTGAGTCCACGGATGAAAAGCGGATTGTTATAATACCCAACTGGGGGGACGTGGATGCCATACGGCCCGCGCCCAAAGAGTCAAACATTCTGCTGGAGCAGTTGGGCCTTGGCGGGAAGTTCATCATCCAGTATTCCGGAAATATGGGGAGAACTCACGGACTTGAGTACATCGCTGGGGCAGCCAGCCAGCTCAGCAACCATGAAGATATACACTTCCTCTTTATAGGGTCTGGAGCAAAGAAAAGATGGCTTGAAGAGCGGAGATTGTCGAACGCAACAATTCTGCCCCTTCAACCCCGTGATCAGCTTTCCATTTCCCTCAACGCCTGTGATATCACTGTGATTTCATTTATCCCGGGAATGTCGGGCGTATCAGTTCCTAGTAGAATGTACAACGTACTGGCCTCCGGAAAACCAATACTTGCGATTGCTGAGGATGATTCGGAGCTGGCGCTGCTGGTGCGTGAGGAGCGAATTGGTTGGGTAGTTGCACCCGGTGATATCGAAGCTGTCGTCAGGACGGCACTGGAGGCAAAATCGAACCCGCTCCTGCTTCAAGAAATGGGTGCCCGTGCGAGGAAGGTTGCAGAAGAAAAATTCTCATACCCTCAGGTGATTTCCCTGTACCGTGATCTGCTTGATCCGTTCGGGATTGCACAACAACCCGGTGTCGGAGGATGCTGAAGAGAACACAACTGTTCTTTATTCTGGTAATAGACATGCTCTCGATTTGTGGGGCATGGATAGCTTACTATCTTATCAGGGTCCGCAGTGGCTGGATGGACATCAAGGTCGAGCCCGACCTTTTAGCTCCATTGGTACTCATCTACATCTTTTGGCTTGTGATGTTCGCAATGGTGGGTTTGTACCGCCCTTGGTATGCCTCATCGAGGTTTGATGAACAGGCCCTTGTTTTCAAGACAATAACTATTGGTTGTCTCTTCCTCTTCTTTGCTATTTTCGTAGATGACCAGGGGAAGAATGTCGGGACCAGTTCGCGCATGTTGATAACGTTCTACTGGCTGATACTGTTGGTCGCAACAGGAACCGGACGCCTGCTGGTCCGAAGCATCCAACGCCGGATGCTCATTGCAGGGATTGGTGTTCAGAATACGGTGATCGTCGGCAGCATCACACGGGCGGGGGAGCTCTTCGACGAGATCGTGAAGTACCCTGCTCTCGGGTACAAGGTTATCGGATTTGCAGGGCTTGATAGACGAAAGATACAGCCGTACAACAACGTCCCCTTACTGGGATCAATTGACGACTTGCCAGGGATTTTGAAAGACCATGAGATCAAACAGGTTCTTATTGCCCTTGACTCT
>CAZWIN010000436.1:0-2317 GCA_964633855.1 uncultured Chitinophagales bacterium | reverse complement strand
CGTGACTGTTCGGCTGGAGAAACTCCCGTTGTTCAATATAGGGCTTGAGATCATCCTGCCAGCCGCCAGCCTTTGCAAAGGCCGAACGATGTGTTTCATTTGACCCGGGAGAGTAAATACGGAAGAGCGTGGAATCTCTTTGCAATATCTGCGCAGTCCTTGGAGGTGATTTCCATTCCTTCATACTCACGATAGGGTTTTGACGCAACTGAAAAAAAACAAGGTCAAACAAAACACATGCGACCAATACCCATGCCACGGTCAGGCTTCCATCTCTCTTCTTTCCGATGCGTTCCAGAAGCTGTGTGGTTCCCAAGGCGGCAAGAACTGCAATACCTGCATCCACGATGAACAGGAACCGTGTGGGAAAACGGAAGAACTTCATACCCGGAACACCGTGAAATGCCAGTTCATACAATGGAGTATTGGGGCCGAGAACAAGGAGATACGCAACAACAGCAGTAATGGAAAAGAACCTGACCCTTGTGGATTTCCAGCCCTTTATTATGCCGTATACCGCCAGCAGCAATACAACAATGCCTGTGTATCCATAGTCTTCCCAAAAGACACTGTCGCCCCGGTAGGAAGCATTGCTGACATCGCCGTTGACATACGGGTAAATGAATGTCTTGATATTCGAGGGATCATAAGCATAGTTTGACGCATATTCGAACGTCACGCCGCCTGAGCGCTGTGAGAGCGAGACAAGCTCGGACGTTGGAAAGATGTGAATTGCATTGATCCCTGCAGCAGCGATACATGCCGCAGCAAGCCAGATAACCTTCCGGCTTTTCAATACCGAGCCAAGCCTGCTTCCAAAACCCGATGTACTGCCCTTCCGTTTCACACCTGCGGGAGGATGCTGGGCCCTCATCATACCGAAGATGGAATACGGTACATACACCAGAACGGAGTAATATGATATCTGAAAGAATCCGGAAAGTGTTTGAAGCCCGAAGACGAGTCCAAACCAGAGAAACGAAATTCTTGATGTATGGAACTCCTGTTTGCAAGCACGCTCAAGAAAAAGGAGTGCAATAGGAAACCAACAGACTGCGCTTATCATACTCAGGTGCCTGATGTGCGAAACCATAAATCCGCTAAATGCAAAACTCAGGCCTGCAATCACAGCGCCGTACACACCTGCCCCGATTTCGCGCGTATACAGGAACATCCCGACAGCCGAGAGCATCAGCGTTACGAGCATACTGAGATTCAAGGCTACATACGGATCGAATATCCCGAACAGCAGGATATTGGGAGGATAGCAAACGCCTGCTGTTCCGAGCGCAAGGAATGGGAATCCGCCAAAGAAGTGTTGGCACCACAACGGAAGTTCCCCCGCTGACAAAATTTTCCCCAGCAGGAAGCGGAACGGAAACCCCTCGTTCATTACATCGCTTATGAAAATATCATCCGTAATGACAACACCCTGCATGGTGGTCAGCTTCCAGTAAGGCAGAAGAACACAAAGTGAGAGAAACAAGACGGGAAACGCTATCGGATGACGTTTTGAGAGGATATTCAACATCTGGAGGGCTTAGGCAAGCTCCAAACCGGCAACAGCAGAAATGTCAAGAGTCGAACTGAGGCCGCGCTGCAGTTTCATCCATCCGACATAAGCGATCATTGCACCATTATCCATACAGTATTCAAGTCGGGGAGTGAACATGCGATACCCGCGTTTGTGAGTTTCGACTTTCATCCTTTCACGCAATAACGAATTAGCAGAAACACCGCCGGCAATGGTGATTTCTTTTACTCTGAGTTTTTCAGCCGCGGTGATTGTTTTCTTCACCAACACATCAACAACCGCCGATTGAAAGCTCGCACAAATATCTGCACGGTGCTGGTCATCCATTGTGGAAAGCTCGACATCCTCATCAAGCATACCCTGGTCCCGCAGATAATACAACACGGCGGTTTTAATACCACTGAAGCTGAAATCAAATTGATTACCCGGGAGGTACGAGCGCGGAAAATTAATAGCCTGAGGATTCCCCTGTTTCGCCAATTTGTCCACAATCGGGCCGCCGGGATATCCCAGACCCAACATCTTGGCAACCTTGTCAAAAGCCTCACCAGCCGCATCATCACGCGTCTGGCCGAGGAGAATATGTTTGAAGGGTTCGGGGACATGTACCAGCATCGTATGTCCGCCTGAAACAATCAAGGAAAGAAACGGATATGCGGGCTTCTCCCTGCCGAGAAAATTCGAATAGAGATGCCCTTCCATGTGGTTCACACCGACGAAGGGAATGCCCAGCCCGTAGGACATCGCCTTCCCAAAACTCAACCCGACAAGCAATGCGCCCAC
>CAZWIN010000435.1:0-2342 GCA_964633855.1 uncultured Chitinophagales bacterium | reverse complement strand
CGTTTAGCTGCAGTACCTGCAACAAGGTCTTGCTGCCGAATGCGTTGTCAAACACGTCTTTGAATTTTGTCCACGGCTTGTACGGATAGGGCCATGAATCATAATGCTGGCACTGCTTCCAATAGCCCGGTGTACAACCTTCGCCACCACTCTGCTCGCAGTATCCAAAATCAATCGTGAGATCGACTTTGGTGTCAGTCGAAAGGACTACACTCGCCGGACTGCAATTGCTATTGGAGCCGTTGCCGGTGACATTGCTACATGTCGTTGCTGTATAGCCAGACGGCAGTGTGCTCACTTCGACTTTTACCGAGTAGCATCCGGCACACAGACCTGCAAACTCATAATAACCATTTGCATCGGTTACTGTGGTTTTGATCTGGTTGTCAGGACCATATAATTTTACTGTCACACCTGCAATGCCTGGCTCACCGGTGTCCTGGTACCCATCGCAGTCAGTGTCCTTCCAGACACGGTCGCCAATCTTGCCGGAACACTGAGGCGGTGGAACGCAACCGAATTCCAGTTTTCTGATCTTGAATTGGTCTTCCGGAGTTGTGTCCGCGATATCAGCCGCGATCACCAGGGCATTGGCGAAAATCTGCCCGCCGTTGAAGCTTGCCCATCGGGCACTACTACTGCCTGTTTCGTTTTGCTCCGTGAGCATGCTGGAAAGCACGCCGTCACTCAGGGTAATGTGGTTGTTGAATGGGTCGGCGAACGTACCGTACCATACGGATATATCGCTATCCGTTACGATTGCATCGAGGAAAGCACGTGTCACCACTACCGGTGTGGAAAATTCGAACAACACATAATTGTTCTTGTCGATGTTGTCCACCCGATGGGTGCCGTTTCCACCGCTGCCCTCATACCTGTCGGTGACGCCGAGTCCCGAGCTATACAATCCGAGGTAACCGGTCTCCCAGGTGGCTGCATTCTTAAACCGACTGAATGCACTCACCTTCACGGAGATGCCGTTGACGGTAAAGGTGCGGATGTTGCCATGAGTTCCGGATGTTGACGTGTTCCCGGTAAATGAGAATATGCCGGAAACGCATGGTGGCGGTTCGCAATAACCAAAATCAATAGTGCGATCCTCGCTGGTGTTTGTCTCAAGACAAACGGGTGCGGGGCTGCAATTACTATTATTGGCAACGTTCGGATCGTTAGTACATGTGGTAGGTGTATAACCCGCAGGAAGGGTTGTTGCATCGACAACGATGGTATAACATTCTGCGCACAAACCGGTAAACTCATAGTATCCGTTTGCGTTTGTCGTTGTTGTTGCAAGAACGTTTTCGTTGCCATCAAGAAGCTTCACCGTAACGCCGGCAATCCCCGGTTCACCAGCGTCTTGAATACCGTCACAATCGAGATCCTTCCAAACAAAATCGCCAATCAGGCCTTCACAAGGAATCGGTACCGACAACGCGGAAGCAACCCATGTATATGAGGCAGGTCGCTCTTCCGGCGTATTCTCATCTTCATCGCCACCCGGGCCTGAGATTGCCTCAACAGTGACTTCAGTTTCTCCTGCCGGGATATTAACGTTCAATGTGTAGGTATCCCATTCCTCTCCTTCGTTGCTGTTCAAGACGTCATCGTAGTTCGTCGTGACTCCACCGACAGTCACACTGATCCGGCTCGGACGAAGAATCCCGCCTGTTGAAGCGGTTCCTTGTACGCTGGAGAAAAACATGCTGAGAGGCGCCAGCCGTGCCGAGGTTGAAGGTGCAAACGTGAATGTTTGAGCAACCGATGCATCAAGCGGACTGGCAAAGAATTTATACAAACAGTCATTTCCATCACTCAGTTGAAGGTCGACATCATCGCCATCGTCATAGACAACGAGGATGCCGGCTCCGTTGGCTGCGCGATCATAGATGAGTCCCTCAACTGAAACAGCATTTGCTCCGTCAGTAATCACATTCAGGGATGTAATATCTGCACGATACGTTGTGCTGTACGTGGGTGTCGTGCCGCCAGTGAGGAAGAAATTTGTTGGACCACCGATAAGAGTGCCCGTCACGGCATTGCCATTGACCACAACGTCCTCATCGCCCGTGGCACTGAAATTTTGACCCTCCCAGTACAGTAGTACCTGCTGTACGGTTGCCCCGGCGGGGACGTTGATATTGATGATACCCGGCTGAGTCAGGAGTCCGACTCCCGCGGCTGCAATACCGGAACCTCCGGCGATCGCAATTGAAGGTGTGCCAAGAGTTTCTGTTCCATCTGCGAGCAGTGGAGAGAAGCTCGACAGCATCAAAAGCAGAACTGCAATTCCACACCTCCAGGAATTGGAGACGAAGTTATTCATGTTTCCCCTTTATTATGAT
>CAZWIN010000434.1:0-2348 GCA_964633855.1 uncultured Chitinophagales bacterium | reverse complement strand
CATTTTCCGGCCAAGAATGCGCCCCGAATCGCACTCCGCAATGTGCTCGTACCGCAGACGATTGCCGCTTGATTTTCGTATGGGAAACAAGTGGCAGGAAATCGGTTTGCGAAAGGTGGTAAGTCCCCGGAGAAATGCGCGCTCAAAACTGCATAATGCGATACCATGTTCAATGATAGCGTAAACACAAGCCTTTTCGCTAATACAGGGAGTGACGTAATCGCCCGGGTTACCCTCCACGACGCCTTGCTTGCGGATGACGGACAGACTTTCCTCGCTGAGCATCGGTTTCACTGCTTCCAATGCCTCACGGATGGAATCAACCTCTTGGTCCTCCAAGGGTGCCCCACGGCCTCCTTCAAGCGTACAGCAGGCGCCTTTGCATGTGGCAAGGTCACAACAAAAAGACGCCGTTGTAACATCTTGTTCAACTGCAACGTGATCTATGATGAACATAGCGTTCTCATTCGCGCAGGTATAGTACGTTTTTTTCAGGAAAGAGCAAAGAGAAATAAGGGTTTGGTAGCGGCGGACCGGTGGAGAATGCCCGCCTGTCAAACGTTGAATCGCAATAGGCGGACAGGCAAACCCGCTTAGTGGTTCCACCACGGGTACCTCCGTCGAATCCGGACACATGTTCTAAACAGAGAAGGGCAGTTCCTAACACATGGCCCTCGGAATCGCAGGGAGTGTGGGAAGGAATACCAACCGCACACTCCAACCTTCCGACTATGAGCGAGTGCAGGGTTTGCCTGCCTGCTCCAAAGGAGTCCTTCGGACCGGCAAGGCAGGCGATTCCGAAAGTTTTTCCCGCAACCAACAAACAATAAAACAAAGCGGGATCCCGTAAAGCGGGACTTGTCCACTTCTTTTCAAAAAGAAGTGGAAGGAGAGGATGTAGTGTCAAAACGAGACACGAGCGGTGCTTGAACTTCCGAAGGAAGAGAGAACCTGAAGGCAAGGTTCAGGCAACCTTGAGGAATATCTTGCCGGGTCGCTGTTTGATTGCCCCTTTGAATTCCATTGATAGCAAATGGACGAGGGTGTCGGAAGTGGAGAACCCTGCTCGCTGGGCGAGTGCGTCAATGTGAATCGGGTTGTCGGTCATTGCATCGTAAATTTTTCGCTCGAACAATGAAAGTGCCGGCAGAGGACTTGCGGCTCCCTTTCTCCTGTCTCCGATGATTCGCTTCAGTCGGGAACCGAGTTCAAGAATAAGGTCGTCAATGGTTTCGAGCAAAACAGCTTTGCCCTGCCTGATCAGGAGATTTGTGCCACTCCGTTTTTTCATTGAAACCGGGCCCGGTATTGCAAAGACGTCGCGGTTTTGTTCAAGCGCGATGGAAGCCGTAATGATGGCTCCGCCGTCGGTTCCTGTTTCAACCACGATTGTCGCGATGGACAATCCGCTGATGATCCTGTTGCGTTGGGGAAAATTTCCGGCGTCGGGTTTGGTTCCCATGACATATTCCGAAATGATTGCCCCGTCGTGTTGAATGCGGTCGGCAAGAGATTTGTTTTCGGGAGGATACATAACATCGATTCCTGAGCCGATGATCGCCACCGTTCGGCCCTTTGCTTTTACTGCGGCATCGTGGGCGGCAGTATCAATGCCGCGTGCGAGTCCGCTGACGACAGGAATGCCAAGTTTTGCAAGCTCCGCGGAAAAATACTCCGCCATGTGCAATCCGTAAGGTGACGGCGTTCTTGTTCCTACAATTGCAACCGAGTACACATCCTCCGGTGCAAGACTTCCTTTCACAAAAAGAAAGGGAGGAGGATCATCGATCGTTTTGAGATTTTCCGGATACCTGCTGTCCCAAAGTGAGACCATGAATCCATTGGCTTTGTTCAAGCGATGAAGCTGATCCTTTACAAAGCGTTTCGTCTGAGGGTCGATGGGACTCTTGAAAAATGAGGAGATAGTATGAGCGGTCTTTTTGTCGATTCCTGCGGCGGCGAGTTCACGCAGCGATGCTTTTGCAATTTTGCTGGAGTCTTTGAAGTGGTTGATCAGAAGACGCAATCGGCTCGGACCGATTCCGGGAATCTTTGTAAGCGTCAGGATGTCCTGAATATCAACATGCATGGTGCTAAAAGCGTTTCGGAAAGGGGGGCGTTACTCCGCTACATCAAACCCATCCACGACAGCAACGACAATGCTGTGGACCGGTACGGAGGTGTTCTTCAGAAGTTGGGCCGCGGCTTGTCCTTCCTGGACAACAAGCACGGTATCTCCGACTCCCGCATCAACCGTGTCAATCGCAAGCAAGTCCCTGCCGGAATCCTTTCCCTCCAACGTCAACGGTTGAACGGTCAGAATCTTTTTGTCCGCGAGTTTTTCATTC
>CAZWIN010000433.1:0-2363 GCA_964633855.1 uncultured Chitinophagales bacterium | reverse complement strand
TCGCTCCTGCATCGAGGCTTATCCCTTCACCAAATCCCGGAACCTGAAAACCAAAGACAGGATTGCTGACAAAAACACTTGTCTGAAGCTCGGCCTGGGTCAGTTCTTTCTTTCCGGTTGGAAGCCCGGTACCAAGCGCAAGGACAATATCAGGGTTTTGTAAATGGTATGTAAAGCCGATGTGAACGTTGTTTAACCCGGAGAGTTTTTGAAAATCTCCCGACGTTGTAGCAAAGGCTGTCCGCATTTCCATAGCCAACTCCCTTCCGAGCGGGAAGTAAAGCGAAAGCGGCGTGCTGAACTCCGAGAGCTCGTTACCATCAAATGACCAACCTTGAAAGCGAGACTTGAAACTTATTGAAGGCTCCCGGCTGATGATATACCCATCCTCCTGTGCCTGAACAGTACGTATGATCAACACGACCGTAATACCCAAGAGAATACGCCTTATTACTTTCCTAGCCATGCAGTTACCTTACAAGGATGAGTTTATGACTTGCGACAAATTCACCGGCAGACAACCGACAGAAATATATCCCGGAGCCGACTGTCGCCCCTCCATCACCCCGCCCATCCCACACCACGGAGTGAAATCCGGTCGGCTGTACCTCATCAATTAGTAACCGCATACGCTGCCCGAGTAAGTTGAATATTTCCATCACCACGTGCGACTTCTTCGCCAGTTGGTATTGAATGGTCGTCTGCGGATTAAAGGGATTGGGGTAGTTCTGACTCAATCCAAACTCTACCGGTTGGAGCGGAATATCGCCAAGAACATTCAGGGCAAATTCCTCCGTACCGACAATAACTTTGAGCATTCGTGAGCCCCGCAAATCATCTACTACAAAATTCCTCGCGTCACACGCAACAATCCTGCCATCCTGTACATCATAAACATAGATATGATGTCCTGATGGCAACTTTCCTGTCTGGTCAAGCCCGATGCCTACTTGTCCGATCTCATCATTCGAGGAAAGCTTCAAGTCCCACCATGAGCCTTGTTGAGACGGTGGCTTGAAGTTTATCATGCAGTCTCTGCCATTATCAAGTATTGAAAGCTTCATGTCTGTCCCCGGCGAGAGCGGCGGTGCGGGAAAATCGAATGCATCATACTGATTTGTCGCGCCTTCTTTGCATCCAAAATACGCGCGGCTGCCGGAATTGTCTGTTCCCTCAACAGAAACCAGGATTGTATATTCTCCGGGCAATGTTCCATGCTGTTGCAGTGCAGGTGCCGGAGAAGCTTCAAGGACAGGAACTGTTAACGTTACGGGAAATGCCTCATCGTTGAAGACAAAATAGCCCTCCCATGGTACAAGTGCCGAGGTTGTATCCAACACATATGTTGTCCCATCAAAATAATAAGGGCCCTTTACAATTCCGCTTTTGGTGATAGACCGCCAGTCAACAGGAAAAGCAAACGGATTTGCCAGCTGTGTCCAATCATTTGGAGGAAGCGTAAGGACATAGGGGGAAGCAGAAAGAACCGACCTGCCAGTATCGGTATCGAAAAATCCACCTGCATGTGTAATGACCCAAACCGCGTTCCCGGGAACAGTGGTGGCGGTGATTTGCGGATGTTCTACGTACCCTCCATTTTCCCAATGAAACAACCGCCAGATATTTCGTTGATACGGCCCGAAATCATCAGCGAACAGATTAAACGTACCGGTTTGCTGAAGTTCAAGCGGAGCAGAAACCATACGGTATTGTTGAGCCGAAAGCGGGAACGAAGACTGGGCAGTCACGATAGTAACGCGCAGTATTGCCGGATTTGTTGCCGGGTTGAGCTCGGGGAAAGTAAACGGGAAGCCTTGAACATCTGTAATGATAACATAATACTCAACACCGCGAATATTCAGAAAGCCCGGGGGGATCAGCACAAAAAATGAATCCGTGGTAACGGCAGCCAACGGGAACGACTGGAAGGACGTTTGTCCGGCATTCCTCACATACAATGATTCAGATACGGTGGCAATACCAACGGGAATTTTTACGCCTATTCCCACCGTCCCATTTACAACGGGAGGGCCGTTGACACTCACACGCAACGCCGGGTTTGTTCCCCTGCCGACAAGGGAAACCGTATCGGGCGATGTGTTGGCGTTGGTGTGAACAAGAAGAAAAGCAGCTTTCGGGCCTGTCACTGCCGGAATAAACTGCATTGTCACTCTGATCGAATCTTGCGAATTGACCGGGGGGAACGGCCCCTGAGACCCAAAAATTGAGAACTCAGAAGCATCAGCCCCGGCAATACGTAAACTATCAACAACAAGAGGAGCCGTACCAAGACTGAAGATAGTCACCGTAACAGACAGCGTAAATCCAAGAGTCACGTCGCCGAAAATCACAAAGGAAGGGCC
>CAZWIN010000432.1:0-2383 GCA_964633855.1 uncultured Chitinophagales bacterium | reverse complement strand
CGGAAAGCGTTGCGCAATTCATTCAAGGCTTTTGCGCGCGCTTTCTTCTGGTCTTCTTCCGAACGCTGTTCCCACCACGCTCGATTGATTGTCATCTGTGGCCAATTCACAACCAAACCTGCGGGAGCTTTCACCGTCATCTCTTCCCATGTCCAACCGTCGAGGGCAATCACGGCTGCTGTTCCGCTGATGACTCCGCCTTGAGGTATGGTCAATGCCAAGGTAATTCCATTTGACCTGGTTACGGGAAGCAATTCACTTTCCGGATTGACGGCAACTTCAGCATGAACATTCGGGTTGATGCTGCCGGATTCATTGATGTCGTTTGTTGCGCGAACGGCGCCTATTTCCGTCAGCCCTAAATTGGAACAAGCATCAATCATCCCCGGATAGACATGCTTGCCGCTGATATCGATCACTTCAGCATTCTTCGGAACATCCACAGTCGCGCCAAGAGAAACGATTTTGCCGTTATCAAACAAGATCATTCCGTTCTCAACAACATTGCCATTGACCGGATGGATGGTTCCGCCTTTTAATACAATCGGATGATCTTGCGGCTTCGCCGGAATTTCTGTGGCGGAAACCTGCGTCCAGATCATCCATAAACTAACGACAATGCAAAGTATCTTAGGAAATGTTTTCATGTTATTGTCCTCCTTTCACATCATCATGGCACGAATACCGCTCTTTTTCTCCCCGTGGTGGTCCGGAAGGTTTTTCTCCGCCTTCGCTTTTCGTACTGACAATTTTTTGAATTAACGTCGCGCGATCTTTCTGTGCTTGTTCGTTCAGCTTACGGTCTTCATCACGGTCGAAATATTTTCGTCCATCGATCCAGGTTTGTTCACATATGGAGTAGGTGGAAAGCGGGCTGCCGTTCCAAATTACGAAATCGGCATCTTTGCCCGACTCCAACGATCCGACACGATTATCGATGCGAAGTTGTTTCGCCGGATTAATTGTTACGAATTTTAACGCCTCTTCCTGGCTCACGCCGCCGTACTTCACTGCCTTTGCCGCTTCGGTGTTCAAACGGCGCGCCTGTTCGTCGCTGTCGGAGTTGAAAGAAACGACAACTCCCGCATCGTGCATAAGTGCGCCTGCGTAAGGAATCGCATCGTACACCTCGAACTTGTACGCCCACCAATCGCTGAAGCACGAAGCGCCGGCGCCCATCTTTGCAAGTTCATCCGCGACTTTGTATCCTTCAAGAACATGCTGAAACGTTCCGATCTTGAATCCGAAATCCTGCGCGACACGAACAAGCATGAGAATTTCATCCTGACGATACGAATGAGAATGAACAAGGCGTTTGCCTTTCAAGATTTCGAGTATTGTTTCTGCTTGTAAATCTTTTCTCGGCGGGATTTTTCGTTTGCCGTCTTGAAATTCTTTCCACGTCTGTTCGTAATCCAGCGCGGCTTTGAATTCATCACGAATAATTTGTTCGACGCCTTCGCGTGTTTGCGGATAGCGTGTCGTGTACCGGTCACCCCAATTGCTTTGCTTCGGATTTTCGCCGAGCGCGAATTTAATGCCCGGCATTGCGCCTTCAAATTTCATTTGCTCGGGCAGCGCTCCCCACCGCAACTTAATAACCTGGTTTTGTCCACCGATTGGATTCGCTGAGCCGTGAAGAACATTTGCTGCGGTCAAACCGCCTGCAAGTTCTCTGTAAAGCCCGATATCGTCGGGGTCAAGAACGTCACCAATGCGAACTTCTGCCGTGATTGCCTGGCCGGATTCATTAACGCTTCCCGCAACGCCGGAGTGTGAGTGGCAATCGATGAGCCCGGGTGTAAGATGTTTTCCCCGTCCGTCTATTATAGTAGCATCAGCGGGGGCGCTCAGGTTTTGTCCGATCTTAATAATTTTGCCGTTTTCAACAAGCATATCGTAATCTTGCAGCGTTCCCTGTTGCGCGCACGTCCAAACCGTCGCGTGTTGAATTAGCAGTTTTGGCGGCTGAGGAGGCAGCGTCGAACGCCCGAACGCGCCGGGAGGATAAACCGCTTTGAGTGACGCCATCGATGGAGGTTTTGGTTTTGAGGTATCCGGCTCAGGTTTGAATGGCTCTTTTCTATTTGCTGTCCATGTAAACGGATAACCATCCTGCAACTCTCCTGTGCCTAAGAGTTTATCGCCAAGCGCAGTTCCTGTCATGCGCACGGTTCCGGCAAGTCCGACTGAATCGAATGAGAACGAAAGGGCAATCCTCATCTCTGAAAATGAAACCGATGACGCTTTGGTTTCTTTTCCTTTTGCTTTGAGGGTTGCCTGTAAGCCTTCCACTTCACCTTTCAATACAAGGTTGAGTGTATCGACTGCAGCTTTCTTTAACAGAACTTCCCATGTTCCGCGTGGATCATAGTCGGGTGTC
>CAZWIN010000431.1:0-2383 GCA_964633855.1 uncultured Chitinophagales bacterium | reverse complement strand
CGCTTTCGTATCTGCCCTGCCAGTTACTGCAAGGCGGCTCAGTTCTTCATTTGTTAACGGTCTTGTCTGCCCTTCACGCAATGTCCCCAAGACGACTGGTCCGATACTCAAGCGACTTAATGCAACAACAGTATATCCGAATGTATCGAACATCCTTCGAATCTGCCTGTTCTTTCCTTCCCGTATGATAACTTCACAAGATTCGGCACCAGAAGAGCTGATGAAAACTTCAGCCGGCATCAATGCTGTGCCATCACTCAAGACCATTCCCGTCTTCATAATATGTGCATGCTCTTCCTGCAGATTCGCATCAAGTATCACCTTGTATCGTTTTGGCAGTTTAGAGTCAGGATTCGTAATCACTTCGCCAAACTGCGTGTCATTCGTAAACAACAAAAGACCCGATGTCTCTTTATCCAGCCGTCCGACTGGAAACAGAGAGCGCCGGTGCGGAGGAAGCAGGTCGTACACTGTCTTTCTTCCGCGTTCATCCGAACGCGTAGTGACAACACCGGCAGGTTTGTGTAACGCAAGATACACAAATGATTGCTTCAGCACGGCTTTACCATCCACTTGAATCTTGTCAGAGCGCAGATCAACCCACAGATCCGGTGAAGACACCACTTTTCCGTTCACCGCAACTCTCCCTTCCATAACCAGCAACGGAGCCTGACTTCGCGATACAACCCCGAGTTTGGAGAGCGCGCGTGATAAAGAGACCTGATTGTTTCCGGAACGGCGACGCATCGGCATGGATTAGAAAATACATTTCACAATGAGGATCCACACAACGATCAGCAGTGTTGCAATGGCCGTGAACATGGCGAGATGGTTATCCAGATAGTCTTTCACCCCGGGGCCAAAGACAAATAACACGCCTCCGACAAACATAAACCTCAAGGCTCTTCCGGTAAATGTGGCAAGCATGAACGTCTGAAGATCAATCGCTTGCCCGAACCCCGCAACAATGGTGAATACCTGAAATGGAATGGGCGTAAACCCTGCGAACAACAACACTTGCCATCCGTGGAGTTGATACTGCAGCAACGCGCCATTGACAGCGTCCTCCCACCCGAAGAAGCCGACAATTGCACTCCCGAGTTGATCATAGAATATGTACCCGATGAAATAGCCGAGCACGGCACCGAGAGTCGAACCGGCGACACAGATGAAAGCAAAATAGAGAGAACGTTTTGGGCGTACTACAGAAAGGGGAATCAACAACAGATCAGGAGCAATTGGCGCCAGCGAAGACTCAACAAATGCAATACCGAACAGCATCCACGAGGCATCGCGCTTTTGAGAGAAAGAAACTACTCCCTGTTTCAGCCGCTGAAGAAATTGCAGAATGTTCTTCAACCAATTCCTGTTTATGCTTTTTCCTTCGCTGCCGCAGCGTTTTGGAACCTATGCCGGAGATATTTGATCACCATCGGAAGAACAGAAATAGCGATGATGGTAGCAACAAGCAGTTCAATATGCTCGACAACTTCCGGAAAAGTGCGTCCGAGGAAGTACCCCAACAGTGTCATTCCCCAGATCCAGCAAATGGCTCCGACAATATTGAAGAAAGCAAATCTGCGGTACTCCATTTGCGCTATCCCGGCAACAACGGGTGCGAACGTACGGGCGAAAGGCATGAACTGCGCCATGATAATAGTCATGCCTCCGTGTTTTTCATAAAACTCGCGGGTTGTAATCAAGTGGTCCCGCCGGAACAATCTGGACTGCGGCCTGTCAAACAATGCCGGGCCCAGTTTCTTCCCGATATAGTAACCGGTGGCATTGCCGGTAATCGCCGCAACAAGAAGCAAAGGACAAAGAATCAGTATATTCAACTCGCCCCGTGCAGCAAACAAGCCTGCAGTAACAAGGAGAGAGTCCCCGGGGAGGAAAAAACCGACCAACAATCCGGTCTCCGAAAAGATGATGAGAAAGAGCCCGATGTATCCACCCCAGGTGATAATTTCATCAAGGGTTGGTAGTTGAGGTAACACAGCAGCAAAAGATTCCAAACAGTGTCCTTAATTATGACATGATAGTTTGTGTTCAGGCATGTATCGCCGTACAAGATACGACCTGTCACTGAGAGAGACAAATCATATCCAGGGTATTGATACAACAGAGCTGGCAAAAAAAAGTCCGCACCGAGTCCGGCCGGACATGCAAGAGATCATCGCCACTTTCAGCTTATGAAAACAATCTGTGGAGTGTCGAGAGCACTACTCCGCAGGCAACACTGACATTCAATGATTCCGCAGCGCCATATTTCCGAATACTCAGCCGCACATCAGCAAGCCCTTTAACCTGGTCAGAAACGCCCCACGCTTCGTTGCCAAAAACGAACAAGGATTTGTTCTGGTATTGCACCCTGTCAAAATGA
>CAZWIN010000430.1:0-2383 GCA_964633855.1 uncultured Chitinophagales bacterium | reverse complement strand
CGGCCATTGCAGTCGTTGGCCCGTTAGCACCTTCCGTGATGATTCTGGCTTTTACTTTCTTTGCAACCTGCGGCGTAATCTGATCTTCCTTTGCTGCCGGAACAAGGACATCGCACTCTATCTGCAGCAACTCGACTTGAGAAACCGGTTCTCCTCCCTTCCAACCTTCCAGAGTTTTATTTTTCTCAACGTATGCCATGGCCGCCCTGACATCAATACCCTTGTTGTTGTGGTATCCACCGCTGACATCACTGATGGCAACAATCTTACAGCCTTGTTCCTCAAGCAGCTGTGCCGAAATTGAACCTACATTGCCAAAGCCCTGCACTGCCACTGTCACGTTCTTTGCATCCATGCCCAGCTTCTCGAGCGCACACATCGTTGTAACCATGACGCCTCGACCTGTGGCTTCACGCCGGCCCAGCGAGCCACCAAGAATTAACGGTTTGCCGGTTACAACTGCGTTTTCCGTGCGTTTGGAATGCATGCTGTATGTGTCCATGATCCAAGCCATGGTGGTTTCATTGGTGTTCATATCCGGAGCCGGGACATCCTTATCAGGGCCGAAGACGTCCATAAGGTTGGCAGTATACCGCCGGGTAATTTTTTCGATTTCAACCCGCGTCAGTTTCGTTGGATCACAACGCACGGCTCCTTTTGCTCCGCCAAATGGAATATTCACCACAGCACATTTCCACGTCATCCAGGCAGCCAGTGCCTTGACTTCATCAATGGTTACATCCGGGGCATACCTGATGCCACCCTTTGAAGGCCCCATGACATCATTGTGAATAACCCGGTAGCCCTCGAATAGCTCAATTTTTCCATCATCCATTTGAATCGGTATTGAAACAATGTACTGGCGGACGGGGGTTTTCAGATATTCATAGACGCCACTTTCCAACTCCAAAATAGCAGCCGCCTTATCGAACCGCTTCATCATTGATTCAAGCGGGTTCTCTTTGTCAATGAGGGGTGCCGGCTCCTTGTAACCGATGGTCTGGTGGTGGCTCATAGGTTGGGATAACTCTCCTTTCTCGTTGGATGGTGTAGCCATTCAATAATATGCTCAAAAACTACAAAAAAGGGCTTTGAATTACAAGCTTACCGGACTGATCTCATCCTTCGCTTGAGATCATTGTTTGCTTTTCTGAATTCTTTCCAGTTCCCGCACGACTAAATCCACCTCATCATCAAGGAAATGTCTTGAGAATCTCCTCGCCCGGCGTACTTCATTTTCATCAATGGATGCAATAATCAAATCCTCTTCAAATTGTTTTGCCAAAGCAATGGTCTCTCCATCCGGACCTATTACACTAGACCCTCCCCAAAAATTGATACCATCCTCATATCCGACGCGGTTACAGAACACTAGAAATGTTGTTAAGAGCCTTGCATAGGCCTTGTGATTTTCCATATTTACTTTGGCATTTTCAAGCTCCCGGCTATTGCCAGCCAAACGGGTAGGACTCGCAACCAGGGCAATGAGAACACTTGCGCCCTCCTGAGCAAGAAGATAGGGCAACGGAAGGTGCCAAAGATCCTCACATACAAGCACGCCGATTTTGCCTTGCTCGCTATGTACTACCCTGACAGACTCTCCTTTACTGAAGCATCGCAATTCTTCGAACATCCCATATGTGGGAGGATAAATCTTTCTGTGTGCTGACGAAAGTTTACCCCTTTCAAATAAGAAGGCCGAATTATACAGCCTGAAATCGGAATCCTCCTCAATACCTCCTGCAATAATGGAGATAGAATTACTCGCTTCAATCAAGGGCAGGAGTACTGCGGGTGATTTGGAGAGATTCACGGCGAGATCCCAGTTCATATCCTTGACAGAGTACCCTGTAAGACTGAGCTCGGGAAACACAATCACCTGCGCACCTGCTTGTCTTGCCTGAGCTATGCTCTTGAGATGGCGCTCAACGTTGGCTTCAACATTTCCAAGTACGGAATCAACCTGCGCAACAGCAATCTTGAAATTCATGTTTGTTTAACGAAAGTGGGAGACAAAGAAAGGAAACAAGGAGGAGAACATCAACAATCAGTTTACATTATCCGAAAGATCAAACATCCGGATATCCTTGATGTAAGGGATTGTCTTGTCCGTTTTGAGATCTTTCAGCTTGACGATCTTTTTCTCGATACGTTGCAGATTGTCCCGGATGATTGTGAGATACGTACGAAGGTTATCTGCATCATGGTGTTTGAGTAATCCTTCCACATTCAATCGCATGGCATCCAAAGGTAACCGTACTTCCTGGGTGATCTTCACAACATATTCGGAGATCGCCTCAAGCCTTTTTTGAGTGATCTCGAGTTTTGTAAGCTCATTCTTCAACTCCTGTCGTTCTATCACGCTCAGAATGGTCTTGGGCAG
>CAZWIN010000429.1:0-2388 GCA_964633855.1 uncultured Chitinophagales bacterium | reverse complement strand
GTAGCAGCTGCCTCAAACGGAAACGGCAACTTCTTGGATCTGAAGAAGATGTATAATCCAATTGTTGCAAGGAGAACAATAACCAGCCATACTTCGAACCCGAACGCGCACATGCGTCCAATCAATATTCCCAGAGCAAAAAGAATACTGCATCGAAGTGCAGGAAGTTGGAGTACGCCCATCCTGACAGCAGGCGAGTTGTGATGAGAAACGAGGGTTTATTACAGTTTTAAGGTAGGATGATTATCGAAAATAAACAATGATATATCGTATAATATTTTGCGCCGGCTTTAAGCCATACATTCCAGAATCGAGGGGGTAACCGCTGTAAGATCGGGGATATTATTAGAAGAAGGTTGGATGGCTTTCCACAAATCATGATGTTTGTAACCACGGAGTATGAGCGGTACGGGATTACGGGTATGCGATTTGGTTGAGAGATCTTCCATGTTTCCGTGGTCACTTGTAATCAGTAACAACGTTGTTGCCATATTCATACTTCCCAGCACTCCGTCCAGGAACGAATCAAGCCTCTCAAGCGCATACACCGCATCTTCCATCTTTTGAGAATGGCCCGCACGGTCGGTATGCCAGTATTCAAACAACACAAAGTCATTTCCCTCGGTTAAATGGACGAGCCTCCTGCCTGCTTCCTGTGGAGAAATAACCGGTATTTCGGGATGGCCAAGATGCACCCAGCCCTGGGAGGTGATATCTGCAGAAATCCCTTTTCCAGCGGCAAGGTCCCCGACCCGCAATAAAGGAAGGTTGCATGAGGTACACGAAAACGATGTTACACTCATCCTGACGGGATGCTTGTCCATGTAATCGAAGTACCGTTGAGGAAAAGCATTTGCAAAGAGGGGCTTCTTGCCGGCATCCAGGAGTCTTCTGAAAATATTCTTCTCTGCAATTATAGGCTTGAGCGTGGAGTATGGATACGGACCAAAATGTTTGCCAATAATTTTCGCGCCGTTCACACCAGTAAACAATGCCGTCTGCCCGGTGCCGCTCTGTGGAAGCCCATCGACGCCAAGGTTGGCATCGAGAAATCCACACGTTGAAGTTTCGGAGAAATTGGTGGCGTGTTCAAGCGAGGGAAGTGCTCCACTATACAACGAGGTTAATACCGGTAGACGTGCACGAAAGAATGGATTGATCGCCGGATCGGGATGTCCCAATCCCAAACCATCAACGAAGAGCATCAGTACACGCAAGCGTGTGTTACTCCTTGCGCTTGAAAGGTTTGAGCCGTGAATTCATTTCCGTTGACCATGACTGCTCAATTTCTTTCATGTCCCTCCCAAAGTGGGCCTTGAAAACATTCAATGTGGATTGCGACCCGTCAAATGCAGCAAACAAACTCAAGGCCTTATCTTCACCGAACTTCTCCACAAAATACTGCATCGTCTGTCCGACAACATAAAGAACATCATCACGACGAGGTGGAACGGCAAACTGTTGCAATTGTTGATCAACATCGGCAAATGCGCTTATGCTCATTCCCATCGGAGCTTCAAGGTCAGTAATCATGCCCGAATGATAAACCGCAAACGCTTCACACATCCATCGCGGACAGCCCTGCATTCTCGCCTGCTCAAGAACAGCAAGCGAGAGCTCATAGGAAAGACACTTTTCGAACATGTGCTGCCTGGCTAATTCCTTCAAAGGCTGCACATGCAAAACATTCTTTTGATAGACCGCC
Source organism: uncultured Chitinophagales bacterium (assembly GCA_964633855.1). Classification (GTDB taxonomy): domain Bacteria; phylum Bacteroidota; class Ignavibacteria; order UBA10030; family UBA6906; genus CAZWIN01. The sequence continues at coordinate 683 of CAZWIN010000429.1, read as the reverse complement.
AAGCGCCAAGGCTTGCTTTGTTTACTCTGTTCAAGATATGGCCCCACCGCTCCGTACAATCGTACCTCTAAAGACTTCTTCAGTTCAAGGCCGAGCGTTTTTACAAAATACTCATGCTCGGATTCAAGATATTCGAGAGTCATTTTTGCTTCTTCCTCCGTTACACCTTTCTGATACTTGGCTTCAAAGTGGACAGACTTCAGAGAGGAATAACCCGGTTGAGCATGCACAGACGAACGCATCAACAACATTACAGACAGCATTATTGCAATGAGAGACATACGAAGCATGGTGGTAGACGGCATTTCGTTCTGTTCCTTGTAAGTATTCATGTATCTAGTTTGCTTTCAATCATAATTGTCACCGGGCCCTCGTTGAGAATCTTCACCTGCATCATCGCACCGAACACGCCGGTGCACACCTTGTCTTCTCCAACTATTGATCGCATCCTCTGCACAAACAACTCATACAAGGGCATGGCTTCATCAGGCCGGGCCGCGGCTGTAAAACTCGGGCGGTTCCCTTTTTGTGCATCTCCGTAGAGAGTAAACTGTGAAACGATAAGCGCGCTGCCGCCAATATCCTGCAATGAAAGGTTCATCTTCCCTTCAGTATCTTCAAAGATTCGAAGTGACGAACACTTATCGGCAAGAAACCGTGCCCCTTCCGGAGTATCTCCCTGC
>CAZWIN010000428.1:0-2390 GCA_964633855.1 uncultured Chitinophagales bacterium | reverse complement strand
ATGTCTCGGATCAATGAAGTACACCGTGGATAAGCAATCCATGGGAATTCCCGATGACCTGTTAAACGGCGATGTTCTTATTGTCGGTGAGATAACAACCAACCCTGAAATCTCCAATCAACGGGCAAGGTTTGTTCTTACGGTGGAGTGTGTGTGGAAGAAAGGAGAGGTAACACATCACAAGCTTGACGTACTTGTACAAACTCTCAGGGCACGGGCGGACACACTTGGATTTCTGCCGGCTTACGGAATGAAGGTCGGTCTTTACGGCAAACTGATACGTTTGAGTGATGCAAGAAATCCCGGTGAATTCAGCCCAAAACAATACTACGAAGCCAACGGGATTTATCTCACGATGCGAGTCAAGGGGATTGATAATGTCGTTGTTCTTGATAGTTCGGGAGGAATATGGTTGCAGCGGGAGGTTGTTGTCCCGGTCCGGTCATACATCATGACCTTGATTGATCAGACTGTTGGAGGGAGGGAAGGCGAGTTTCTCAAGGGAATACTCATCGGGGAACGTGGCGGCCTGACACAGCAGATGAAGGAAGCGTTTGCCAATTCAGGTACAGCGCATGTCCTTGCTGTCTCGGGATCAAATGTTGTTGTCGCAGCAGCTTTTGTCTTCACTCTGTTGGAATTCCTGCGCGTTGCAAGAGTCTTGCGTATTATTCTCACCTGTGTTGTGCTGGTGCTGTATATGTTTCTGACAGGAAGTCAGCCTCCCGTTGTGCGCGCAACTATTATGGCACTTATTCTGATGATGGCGATGTTGTTGCAGGAAAAGCCAAGCCCGATGAATTCACTAGGTGTTGCCGCGTTGCTCATTCTTGGTATTGATGCACGTCAGTTGTTTGATGTGGGATTCCAGTTGAGCTTCAGCGCAGTGTATGCAATCATGTATTTGTATCCCATTGCCGATGTATGGGTTGGTCGTATAGGCAACGCAAATCTGCTGCAACGTTCAGTTGTGTGGCTCCTGCGTGTTTGTGCCCTCTCCTTTGTTGCAACAATCGGTACGCTGCCGTTCACGGCGGTATACTTTGGCAAAGTGTCAGTAGTCGGTATACTGGCGAATATTATTGTTGTGCCTGCTGTCGGGCTTTCAGTGATTCTTGGGTTTGTCTCACTACTGGCTGGTACATTCAGTTTCTGGCTGGCAGAAACGTACGGCCTTCTTAATCAACTTATACTGCGGTGGACAATTGCCATTGCCGAATTTTCCGGCAATCTTTCAAACGCCACCGTGGAGACGTTTACATTCCGGTGGCTTGATGCTTTTCCTTTTTATTCGGGTGTGATATGTGTCGCACTATATGCACAGGGCAAGCGTTCTGCGAAGGCGGTAATTGTGTTTCTCGTTGCTCTGAATGTGGATGCGATTCTCCCGCGCTCAGTTGTGAGTGGAACGAGTAAGGACAGACTGCGCGTGACCTTTCTGGACGTAGGGCAGGGAGATGCTATCCTTGTCCAATTTCCTTTCGGCCGTACGATATTGATTGACGCAGGCCCGCGGTCAGAAACCCACGATGCCGGCAAACGTGTTATAGCGCCGGCGCTTAAGCGACAAGGGATATCAAGTTTGGATCTGTTGGTCATTACCCATCCACACAGCGACCATCTGGGTGGTGCAGATGCCGTGTTCGGTCATTTCGACGTGAAGGAAGTGTTGGATTGCGGACAACCTGCAAAATCTTTCATGTATGAAGAATATACGAAAGACATACTCACTGAAAAGAGCAGCTCAACAACCGCCATGGCTGGAAGCATTATTCGTGGAACTTCTGGTGCAAGACTCTATGTCCTTCACCCGTTACCATTGATAGATTCCGTATCACAAGGGAGGGATATCTCAAATTTAAATAATGTGTCTGTTGTTTTGAAACTCTGCTATGGCACTGTTTCTTTCCTGTTCACAGGCGATGCGGAAGAAGAGGCAGAGCAAAACCTTGTGAGAATCTACGGTTCATTCCTCAACTCAACCATCCTGAAGGTGGGCCATCACGGCAGCTCGACAAGCAGTTCGGAAGAATTCATCCGGCTTGTTCAACCGCAAGAAGCCGTTGTTTCGGTAGGATTGTGGAACAAGTTTAATCACCCCTCCCCTGATGTTATCCGCCGTTTGGTATCCAGCGGTGCTGAAGTTTCACGTACTGATGAGGATGGCGCTATTATGTTCGAATCTGACGGGAAGACAATTACAAAAATTGATTGGCGGTAGTGTTCTGCAGATCCGCCTCTGTTTCGTTGTCACTTGCTTCTCCGTAAGCCTCTCCGTATCATCTCGTGAACAACAAAACATATATTCAGGTTACCAATGAAAAAAAACACGAATGCTGATAGCAAAGCTTCAGGATCCACAAGAAGGGACAGTTGGAAGGAAGGCATCC
>CAZWIN010000427.1:0-2404 GCA_964633855.1 uncultured Chitinophagales bacterium | reverse complement strand
TAGAAGGCGAACTACGAGGCTCTGCTTAACCTCTGATAGGCAGAAAGAAAGCCGAAAACTCGTGTGTCGCAAGTATTCTTCTCCTGCATCCCTACCTTTCTGCGGGATATTTAATGGAATCACAAAGTACTTTTTCTCCACCGACTGCAGCTTCTTCAGATCTAAGTGATGGTCGAATACCCCGTCACCCGAGCCTGACCGAACTTGATGAGCTTTGTATCAACACCATCCGCTGTCTTTCAATGGATGCAGTGCAAAAAGCAAAATCAGGACATCCGGGTATGCCGATGGGTATGGCACCCGCCGCATATTGGCTCTGGACAAAACATCTGAAGCACAACCCGCTCAACCCGAAATGGGTCAACAGGGATCGCTTTGTTCTCTCCGCCGGCCACGGCTGCATGTTGCTGTATTCGCTTCTCCATCTGACCGGTTATAATCTTTCCCTTGAAGAGATAAAAAACTTCCGTCAGTGGGGAAGTAAGACACCGGGGCATCCCGAGTACGGACATACTCCCGGCGTGGAAGTTACCACCGGCCCTCTCGGGCAAGGTATCTCGAATGCAGTCGGTATGGCTCTTGCAGAAAAATATCTGGCGGCGTATTTCAATCGTGACGGGTTTCCGGTTATTGGCTACAAAGTATATGTCGTTGCCGGCGATGGCTGCCTGCAGGAAGGGGTTTCCTCGGAAGCCTGTTCACTCGGCGGACATCTTGGACTGAACAACCTGATTGTTATCTACGACGACAACCATATTACAATTGATGGTGAGACATCACTTTCTTTTGGTGAAGATGTTGTGAAGCGATATGAAGCCTATGGCTGGTTTGTACAGACTGTTGGCGGCGATGGAAATGATATGTCGGCGTTTGAACAGGCTTTAGTTGCAGCGCAAAATGAAGCTCATCGTCCGTGCATGATAAAACTGCGGACGCATATTGGCTATGGCAGTCCGAATAAACAAGACTCACACGATGCGCATGGCTCTCCGCTTGGCGACGAAGAAATCGTACTGACAAAAAAGCGCCTTGGCTGGGATCCCGAGAAAAAATTCTTTGTCCCCGATGAGGTGCTTTCCGTTTTCGGAAATGAAGTAGAGAAGGGGAAGAAACGTGAGCAGGAATGGAACGGGCTCTTTAAGCGTTATCGCGAGGCGTATCCTGAATTGGCAAAGCAGTTCGGGGACGCGGCAGAGAGAAAACTTCCTGACAACTGGGAAAAGATTTGGTCTGAGCTCCCGCCGTTTGATCCGGCAATTCCCATGGCAACACGCGAGGCGCAGGGGAAAATTCTTGACGTAATCATGCCGAAGTTGCCGCTTGTTCTTGGCGGCTCCGCTGATCTTACACCATCAAATAATACTAAATTCAAAGGCGCTGCTGATTTTTCAAAAGTGAACCGTTCAGGCCGGTATATCCGTTACGGTGTGCGTGAACACGGCATGGGCGCAATAATGAACGGCATTGCGGTTTCAGATATGCTCATTCCATATGGCGCCACATTCTTTTGCTTCACTGATTATATGCGCCCGGCGATCCGGCTTGCAGCACTCTCAAAATATCCCGCGATTTTTGTGTACACACACGAAAGTATCGGGCTGGGGGAAGACGGGCCGACGCACCAGGCTGTTGAGCATTTTGCATCGCTCAGGGCAATGCCGGGTCTGATCGTTCTCCGTCCCGCAGACGCAAATGAAACTGCGCACGCGTGGAGGTTTGCTCTTGAGCACCGCAAGGGCCCGAGTTTGCTTGCACTCACCCGTCAGAAGCTGCCAGTCCTTGATCAGGCAAAGTATGGTTCGGCTGGAAATGTCGCAAAGGGAGCGTATGTGTTGGCAGATACGGACAAGCCACGTGTATTGCTTATTGCCACTGGTTCGGAAGTTTCACTTGCACTTAAAGCATACGATCAACTCGCAACGGAAGGAGTCAAAACCCGGGTAATCAGTATGCCATCGTGGGAATTGTTTGAAATGCAGACAGCGGAATATAAAGAAAGCGTATTACCCTCGTCTGTCAAAGCGCGCGTCGCAATCGAAGCCGGTGTGAAGCAGGGATGGGAAAGGTTTATTGGCGAGAAGGGTGAGTTTGTTGGCATGCATTCATTCGGTGCATCCGCTCCGGCAGAGGCTCTGTACAGGAATTTTGGCATTACGGTGGAAAATGTTGTGGCAGCAGCAAAAAAGGCCCTTGCATGAAAATCGCGATCGCCGGCGACCACGCCGGTTTTCCATTGAAGAAGTTTCTTATTGAGGAATTGGGCAGGGCAGGATATGAGATGTTGGATCTGGGTGCGTATAATGAAACGCCTTCTGACTATCCCGATTTTGCGCGTGCGCTGGGCAAAGCAATTGTTTCGGGAAAGGCGGAAAAGGGAGTGTTTGTTTGCGGAAGTGGAATAGGC
>CAZWIN010000426.1:0-2439 GCA_964633855.1 uncultured Chitinophagales bacterium | reverse complement strand
ACAACGTGAAGAAAATTTGTCCTGCAGCTGCCAGCCACACTTTCGGGTTCGTCAGAGAGTCAAACTGCGGTTCCCAAAGGAAATTGAGCCCCTTGATTGCATCGTACACCGCTCCTTGCTCACCGGCATCAAGTGTGAGTGCGCGGATGGCAAGGAAAATTCCAAACACTATGAGTAACGGCATGCCGATTTTACTTGCGATCTCAACGCCTTTGCTGAGGCCGCGTGAGAGAATCCAGACATTCAACCCAAGCGTGATGAGGAAAAAGAATATTCCTGCAACGGGAAAATTGAAGAAGTGTCCATCGGCGGTGTCTACATAGTGGTTGAAGAACGAGGCAACTTCCTCGGCAGTTTTCCCCTGGAATGTTCCTGTGATGGAATGCCAGACGTATGCGAGGGTCCACGATTCGAGATAACAGTAATACGCAGCGACGGTAAGGTTGGTGAAAATGCCGAACACGCCGACATACTTCCACAATTTGCTTTTTCCAATTGCGTCCATCATGCCGGGAGCGGAGTGATACCCGTATTTCCCGCCATGCCGACCGATTGCCCACTCTATCCAGAGGAGTGGTACTCCCATGAGGAGAAACGAAACAAGATAGGGAATGATGAATGCCCCGCCGCCGTTTTGCACGGCTTGTGCAGGGAAACGAAGAAAGTTGCCAAGCCCCACAGCATTACCTGCCATGGCAAGTACCAATCCAACCCTCGAGCCCCAACTCTCTTTGTGTGTGGACATCAGTTGCTCCGAATGTGTTGAATGACGGTAGAAATGTTGGGGTAGAGTATAGGAAAAAGAAGTTGACATGTCAACGGTCTGTATTTTCAAAGGGTGCACTCCGGCATGATTGCTTTCGTTGCTTTTCTTTGCCGTCTTCGATACATTTAACCACCAGAGTCAATAATTATCAGGAACACATGAAGAGAATTGGGGTATTTACCAGCGGCGGTGATGCGCCCGGTATGAACGCCTGTGTGCGTGCTGTGGTGCGGAATGGTATTTACAATGGTTGTGAGCTTGTTGGTATTCAGTACGGTTACGAGGGGATGATTCAGGGGCTGTTTGTGGACCTCTCGGCACGGTCGGTATCGAATATTATCCAGCGGGGCGGTACAATTCTTCGTACGGCACGATCGGAGCATTTCCGGACAGCAGAAGGGCGTGCGGAAGCTGCGCATCAATTGAGGAAAGCGGAAATCGAAGCACTGGTTGCGATTGGCGGTGACGGGACATTTCAGGGTGCCACAAAACTTTCGGAAGAACACGGCTTCTCTATTATCGGCGTTCCCGGCACGATTGATAATGACCTCTTTGGAACGTACTACACCATCGGATATGATACGGCGGTAAACACGGCGATGGAGGCGATTGATAAAATACGCGATACGGCAGCTTCCCATGACAGGCTTTTCTATGTTGAAGTGATGGGAAGAGATGCAGGGTTTATTGCTCTTGATGTGGGTATTTCCAGCGGCTCCGAGTATATTGCAATACCGGAGAACCACACGAACATTCAGGAATTGAAGGACCAACTTGAATCGTTGAAGAAGGTAAAATCGAGCGCGATTATTATTGTAGCTGAAGGCGAGGAGGATGGAGGGGCAATCAGCCTTGCCGAAAGCATCAAAGGCGCGGCAGGATACGATTATCGGATTTGCGTACTTGGCCATATCCAGCGGGGCGGAAGCCCTTCAGCACGCGATCGTTTGCTTGCCAGCCGGCTCGGAGTTGCTGCGGTTGATGCTCTTCTGGAAGGCCAGAGTGGAATGATGGTAGGAGAAATTCACGGGAAAATCTCTTTCACGCCGCTCGCGGAAACCTGGTCAAAGAGAAAAACCATTGATAACGATCTCTGGCGACTAGCCTCCATTCTGTCAACGTAAAAATTGGCCGTTCTGCGGCCAAGAAGATAATTGATAACATTCACACCCGGGATAACACACCATGAAACTCTTCATCACAGTGAGTATTGTACTTTTGCTTTTGTCTGGTTGCAGCAAACAGCAGCAATCTGAACAGGCACCTCCGCAGCTTCAGCAGCCTGCGGTTACGCAAGGCATGCCTTCAGGAAGCGGAACATCTGTTGCGGGTATCAGGTGGACGCTTCCAACAAAATGGCAGGCGGGCCCGGCACGTCAAATGCGTGTTGCAACGTACATGATTCCTGCTGCCGATGGAGATGCGGAAGGCGGAGAATGTGCGGTGTTTCATTTCGGCAGCGGCCAGGGGGGAGATGTTGAAGCCAATATCAGCCGGTGGGTTTCCCAATTCGAAACTCCCGACACTCCCGTTCGCTCGACAAAGGAAGTTGACGGCATGAAGGTTACGCTTGTTGAAGTTGTCGGAACGTATCTTGCTCCTGGCGGCCCTATGATGCAGTCACAGGGCAAAAAGGAAAACTACCACTTGCTGGGTGCCATCGTTGATGCCCC
>CAZWIN010000425.1:0-2446 GCA_964633855.1 uncultured Chitinophagales bacterium | reverse complement strand
CGCACCGATAACGCTGATAGCGAACTGGGATCAGGAGTTGAAGAAGAAATGATCGACCAGACGATTTCACAATCCAAACGCGACCTCCACGGCATCCTGACCGGATTGCCGGGCGGGAAAGAATAGAGCCACGTGTCCCGCATCAGAGCTTTTATAGATCAATTGAAAGAGCGTGGGGTGCGCAGAACCTTGACCATATACATGAGTTCAGCACTTACGGCGATCGGAATCGTTAAACTGTTTTCGGAGGTGTATGGACTTTCCGCGAGTATCGTCCCTGTTGTCGTCACGATCCTCACCTTCGGATTGGCAAGTGCCTTCGTTTTTGCCTGGCTCCATGGCAGGGCAGAGGGGCGAAAGTTTTCGCTCAAAGAGATTTCATTTCACTGCATCGTGTTCGCCATCGCGGTTTTCGTTTCGTATCGTATTGCCGGTGAACCACGGCCGCCATCTTTCCTGGCCGCCAACGGAGACGTTCCTTCTGTCGCCATTCTCTATTTAAAGAACCTGGGATTGGAATCCGATGAACCATACTCGTACGGGATCACCCAAGACCTTATCGTGGATATCGCCAAAGCGGGGCTGGTCCGGGTTGCGCCAATGAAGGATATCCTTTCTCTCCAAAAAAGCGCGTTACCTATTGACAGTATCGCCCTCAAACTCCGGGTGAGATTTGTTCTTGATGGAAGTCTTAAACGAATCGGGGATGTTCTTCAATTGTCGGGACAGATCGTGGAAGCGGCGTCAGGGGCAACGGTTTGGGCCGATCGCCTGCAAGCAAAGGCGAGCGAAGTTACAACCCTTCAGGGACAGCTTGCCCGGGCCATCATCAAAGCACTCAATCTTGAGCCCTCCGAAGTCATCGAGAAGGATATTACGAAGTCGCGGACGACAAATCCTGAAGCGTACGAATTCTATCTTCGGGCAAACTACCTCTATCAAAAAAAGAAATCGAAAGCGGACATAGAAACAGCGCGGGGGATGTTTCAGAAGGCAATAGACCTTGATAGCGGGTTTGTGCTGGCACACCTCGGGAATGGGACAACATATTCCTCTCAAGGTGACTATAAAGACGCTGAGCAAATATACGACCGTGCATTACACATTGCCCGGCGATCGAATGAAAAAAATGAAGAGGCCATCTCCCTTTCGCTCCTTGGTGTTCTTGAGTGGTACCGGGGAAACTACACGGAAGCCCTTGCATACTACACGCAGTCCTTATCGATTGCGCAAGAGATGGGTGATCATGCCGGGGAGGGCAAAACGCTGAATAATATCGCCGTTGTCTACTCGGCTCAAGGCGATTACGCCACAGCTCTGGGCTATTACGCAAAGAGCCTCAAAACGGCGCAAGAACTTGGCGACCGGCGCGCGGAGGCGAACGCGCTCAGTAACAACGCCAATGTCTACTACCTGAAGGGCGATTACAGCAGAGCAATGGAGTATTATAGTCAGGGTCTCAAAACGTTTCAGGAGCTGGGCGATCGGCATGGGGAGGGAATGACCCTGAACGCCATCGGCAGTACATTCAGGAGTCAAGGCGCCTTTGATAAGGCACTCGAGTACTATACAAAAAGCCTGAGTGTAAAGCAGGACCTTGGTGACCGTCGTGGGGAGGGATTCACACTCAATGATATCGGAATTGCGCACGATGAACGAGGCAACTATGGCAAGGCCCTGGACTACTACGCGCAAGGCCTTAAGGTCGCTCAAGAAGTCGGCGACCAAGAGGGCGAGGGTTACGCCTTATGGGGTATGGGAGGAGTTTTCCTGAAGCAGTCCAATGTTGGCAATGCAATAAAGCACCTCAAGAAGTCGGAGGCGCTCTTTGCTCAAATGGATGCACAACCACAACGAGTGTCTGTTCTATCGTGGCTTGCCCTTGCTGAAGCCAAGAATGAGAACCGAAAGAGTGCGCAAGCCAGCGTTGATTCGGTTGAGAAGCTCTTGACGGTAATACCGAAGCCGGAAGAATTGATCGGGATCAGTTGGAATCTGTACCAAGTCAACGCTCTCCTTGGTAATTCGCAGAAGGCATCACAACATCTTCAGCGTGCGTACAAAGAGGTAACGCTACGCGCTGAGATGATTCACGATGCGCTTATGCGACGGAGCTATCTTGAAAATGTAAGAACCAATCGGGAAATTCGATCTGCGTGGGCCAAAGAGAGTGGAGCTTTTCAGTGATCGGACAGACTATTCCTCACCACCCTCACCCGCTATCTTTCCCCAGCCGGGAGAGGGATGTCACGTAAATGACAGAGAGAGGATCATAGAGAACAAATGATTGGACAGGTAATCTCCCACTACAAGATCCAAGAGAAGTTGGGCGAAGGAGGAATGGGCGTCGTTTACAAAGCCCAGGATACCAAGCTCGATCGTATTGTCGCGCTCAAGTTCCTTCCCTCACACCTTGCTGCCTCCGAACACGATAAAACGCGGTTTG
>CAZWIN010000424.1:0-2446 GCA_964633855.1 uncultured Chitinophagales bacterium | reverse complement strand
TTGATACGATGGTGGCAAGTTACATACTGAGGGCCGACAGTCAGCACAATCTTGACGCCCTTGCGATGGAGTACTTCAATTACAGGATGATTTCTTTTGAGGATCTTGTCGGCAAAGGACGAAGCCAGAAACATATTACCGAGGTTCCGCTTGAAGCCATTGCGGATTACTCTGCGGAAGATGCTGATTTGACTTACCAAATATATATGGTGCAACAACAACAATTGGAGAGCGCAGGCCTGACAAAGCTCTGTGTTGATGTTGAATTTCCCTTGATCCCTGTGCTAGCGAGGATGGAAACAGCCGGCGTGGCTCTTGACTCCAAGTACCTTGCACACATGTCAAAAGACCTGGAACGGCAAATAAGCAACCTCATGAGCAATATTTATTCCGATGCAGGGTCTGAATTCAACATCAATTCCACCCAGCAGTTGGCTGATATTCTTTTCACGAAACTCAATCTGCCCCCTGTTCGCAAGACAAAAACCGGGTTCTCTACTGATGTCAGCGTGCTGGAATCGCTGCGGGGTACACACCCGATCATTGAAAAAATGCTCGAGTACCGGCAGTACACAAAATTAAAATCCACATATATTGACGCCTTGCCGCAACTCATTAATCCCAAAACAGGGCGTGTCCATACATCTTTCAATCAAACTGTTGCAGCGACAGGGCGGCTGTCGGGCAGCGATCCGAATCTCCAAAACATACCAATCCGCACTGAGTTAGGGAGAGCCATAAGGAAGGCGTTTGTTTCAGGATCAAACAATACTGTCCTCCTCTCTGCCGATTATTCCCAGATAGAGCTACGGGTTATGGCGCATATTTCCGGGGACAGCGGCCTCATGGAAGCATTTACCAACAATGAAGATATTCATACATCTACAGCAGCCAAGGTATTTGGCGTTGGAATGAACGACATCACGCGGGACATGAGGAGAAAAGCGAAGGAAGTCAATTTCGGAATTATGTACGGAATAGGCCCGTTTGGACTTGCGAACAGACTGGAGATAAGCCAAGCTGAGGCAAAGGAAATCATCGCCAAGTACTTTGAGCGGTTCCCAAAAGTAAAACAGTACATTACTTCAACAATTGAAACCGCAGGGCGCGCAGGGTATGTTCAAACTCTTCTCGGAAGGAGACGGTATCTTCCCGACATCAATAGCCGCAATCAGAATATCAGGGGTAACGCCGAGCGCCAAGCCATCAATATGCCCATACAGGGCACGGCAGCTGATATGATAAAGATGGCTATGATCAACCTGGACAGGGAGATTCTGAAGAAGAACCTCGGGAGTCAAATGCTTTTACAGGTCCATGATGAGTTGGTATTCGAAGTACCCCGGTCAGAAGTAGATAGCATGAAGAAGCTTGTTACAGAACAAATGCAGAATGCGCTGGTGTTGAATGTACCGATTGTAGTGGAGGTTGGCACAGGAAACAATTGGCTGGAAGCACATCAATAGAAAACACACACTGCGGGCTTTGATGCAATTTTACATGCCGTTCATGTGAGAGAACGCCTTCGGGATAACAACGAAATCCCAAACAGGATAAAGACAACAGGCCAGTAGTTCCCGACAGCATCAAGTACATCCCGCCTGTAAAGATATCCTGATTCCACCAACATAATCGCAGAACCAAGTCCCAGCAGAAAAGTCGCAGGAATGAGAACATTCCATTCCCGTGGTGCATGCAAAAACAACATCAGGAACGAGCTCCCGAGCATGAGAAGAACGCCAGGAAACATGAGATAATGGTAGAGATGAAAGACATCGAACGCTTCAAAGACTCTTACCAATGAAAAAAGAAACACAAACGTCCCAAAGAATAATCTGCCTCTTTTGTTTGCTGCAAATCCCTCAATTGCCTTCTTCGCTGCAAAAGCTCCGAACAGCATCCACAGAGCCGTAGTCCAGGAAAAATCAACCAACTCCAACCGACCGAGAAGCAGGACTACCCCGGCGACAATCAACGCAATACCAACCCATGAGAACCTTGACGTGTGCACTGTTGCGCCCTCCCCTGTCATAACTGTGCCGTAATGGGTTTTTCGGGTACAACAATTGCCATAATAATATACGCAAACAACGCAATACCAAACGAAGCAATTGCCGAAAGAACAAATAACAGCCTGACGATTGTCGGATCCAGACTGAAATACTCACCTAGGCCACCGCAAACCCCGAACAGTTTCCGTTCCATTCTCGACTTGTACAGCCTGCGTGTGGGTTGTGTGGAACGCGGGGATTCAGTGCCGGCACTTGGTTCAGCCTCTGGGGCAGTCGAAGCCTGACTGTTAGCAGATATGTAATTCCGTCCTCCGAAGAGAAAACCAACACCTGCGAGAATCAGCAACACTGCAAGCACAATCTCCCATGAAATCCCCCACCAATGGTGCCAGAACGACAGGCCCATATTGCTCAGAAGCCATATTAACCCGATA
>CAZWIN010000423.1:2254-2462 GCA_964633855.1 uncultured Chitinophagales bacterium | reverse complement strand
AACTGAGCTATTCCCGCATTGGTGACCATTAAGATAAGAAAGAGCGGTTATCTTTGCAAGGACTTTCTTGCGCTATCCGGCCGCCAATGCAATCATAGAAAATATACTTCAGACTGCTTTCAAAGTCAACGCCGAAGAAAGCCCGTATCAGCGGCTTATTTCAAGTATTTCATATTTGAGAATACCCGCAGGGACTTTTATCTCAACT
>CAZWIN010000423.1:0-2244 GCA_964633855.1 uncultured Chitinophagales bacterium | reverse complement strand
CACAACCCAATAGCGCCTTCCCTATTGGTGAAGTCACGGAAATCTTGTTGACTTCATAGTCAGCCTCTTCCGGAGAAACAAGCAAATACTCAAATGTTCCCTGCGTTTTGAGATCTTTGAGTTTTACTTTACTGAGAATATAAATCTTGTCATTCGGCAGATCTTTGGCTTCAATGATTTTCGCCCGTGAAAGGGTCAGCTCAAGCTTTGAAATCTTCAATTCCAGATGTTGCTGTTCTTCCTTTGCCGCATCGTATTCCGCATTTTCCGAGAGGTCGCCATGGCTACGTGCATCGGCAATCTTCTGGGCCATCACTTTTCGCCCGTTGGATTTGAGTTCATGGAGTTCCTGTTCGAGAGCGACAAGGCGCTCCCTTGTGAGGTACACGGTTTCGGTTTTTTCATTTAACGCCATGAACAACCCCTTCACTTCTGGACAAAAATAATAGCCATCATTCGTTTGGCGAATGGTGGCTAATATTCAACCACGTTGATCTTGGAAATAATTAAGAAAACTGCAGAGACAAATGCAAGTCCCTGTTACCTGGCTTTCTTCTTTTCAACCAGAATCAGATGGCCCAATTTATCCCGCTTTGTCTGCAAATACTTCTGGTTGATTTCGTTCGGATCCATTTCCAGCGGCACCCGCTCGACAATCTGCAGGCCATAGCCGCTTAAGCCGACAACCTTTTTGGGGTTATTCGTCAACAATGCTATTTTGCCGACTCCCAAATCACGGAGGATTTGCGCTCCGATCCCGTAGTCCCGGAGGTCGGGACGGAACCCTAATTTCTCATTCGCTTCAACAGTGTCCAATCCCTCATCCTGAAGCTTGTATGCCTTAAGCTTATTGATGAGCCCTATGCCTCTTCCTTCCTGTCGCATATAGAGAACTACGCCACAACCGGCGCGTTCGACGATACTTAGTGCGGCGATTAACTGCTCATTGCAATCGCACCGTAATGACCCGAATAAATCTCCTGTTAAACATTCCGAATGGACACGAACAAGTACGGGCTTGTCAGGATTAATCTCGCCTTTTACAAGGGCGATATGTTCCTTGTTATCGGTCTCACTCCTGTACATCACGATATTGAAATCACCGTACTTCGTCGGCAAGTGAGTGAGAACCATCCGCTGTACCAGCTTCTCCCTTGTCATCCGATATTCTATCAGATCGCGTACCGTGATGATTTTCAGGTCGAAACGCTTTGCTATCTGCATCAACTCGGGAACACGCGCCATTGTGCCATCATCATTCATGATTTCACAGAGAACGCCCGCCGGGTACAGGCCGGCAAGTTTTGCCATATCCACAACGGCTTCCGTGTGACCGGCACGCCGTAACACTCCACCTTCCAGAGCCCGCAAAGGGAAGATATGCCCCGGTCGCGCAAGGTCACCCGGCTTTGTCTGCGGGCTTACCAACGCCTGAACCGTTGCCGCACGATCGGCAGCTGATACCCCCGTTGTTGTGCCGTGGATATAATCAATCGAGACAGTAAAGGGTGTTTCATGAAGAGAAGTATTGCTGTCAACCATCAACTCAAGGCCCAGCTCTTTTGCCCTTGAAAGTTCCAACGGAGCACAGATAATGCCGCGGCCTTCCTTCGCCAGGAAATTGATAATGGCGGGGGTGACAAACTCCGCAGCACAGACAAAGTCCCCTTCATTTTCACGCTCATCATCATCAACCACAACAACAATTTTCCCCATCCTGAATTCCTGGATGGCTTCATCAATTGTGTTAAATTGCGGCCTATCGGTCTCTATCGTTGACATACACTGCCCTTTCGGACTATCCCTCAACCTTTTTTGAATCCCCCTCTGCCTCCTTCACCACTGAAGAAATAGAGGACCGCTCGAACTTCATTTTCACGCCTTCAGCAACCTGAAGCAAGACTGTTTTATCATCCAACCCTGCAACAGTAGCGTGCAAACCTCCAGCAGTAATGATTTTGTCGCCTTTCTTAACAGCGCTAAGAAGTTTTTCCCTCTCTTTTTGCCTTTTTTGCTGGGGACGCAAAATCATGAAATAAAAGATAGCAATAATCAGTACAAACATCAGCAGTGTACTGAAGATGCTTCCTTCTCCTCCGCCACCCGGCGGTGGAGCCATAGCAATCAAATACTGAAATATCAACTGAGCCTCCGTAAAATATGTAATGTATTTCGATGTTGGTTACACTTCCAATGGCTCTTGCGCCGCGAGCTTTCGCATCGTCTCCGACTTCCAAGCCGCAA
>CAZWIN010000422.1:0-2485 GCA_964633855.1 uncultured Chitinophagales bacterium | reverse complement strand
TCTGGCAATCCTCCCGTTCATGTTTCTCGACAGAACCGGCTTTGTTGAGGAGAGTATTAGACTGAGGGACATGTTCTCTGTGCTTGAATTCATTGCCATCTGCCAGAATGCGTTTTATCTGATCGTCAACTTTGGTCTGTTGAAATCATATCAGGAAAACAGCTTTCAGGTGAGTTCTGCAATGCCTCAGATCAGATTCTATAAGGTTCTTTTTGGGGTCACGTTTGCTGGCTTGCTTTTCTGGGCGATGAGTTTTGGTATCAGGGTTGTTGACCCGGACGACTTGCATGACTACTTGGGGTACCATCTTGTGTGGATTGGTCTCTCGACTATGGTCATCGGGCTGGGGTATTACATCCTCCGTAACCCTGAAGCGTTGGGCGAACTGGATCAGCCGGACGTGGCAGGGGCAAAGGCAGCAAGAGCCGAGAATCTTGACGAACCGGCCTTGAAGCTCGATACCATCATGAGAGAAAAGCGCCCCTACTTGGAGCCAAAACTCACCTTAGCCGCACTCTCTGAAATCACCGGGATCAACCATCATCTCCTCTCGAGGGTGATCAATGAGAAATTTGGGAAGAACTTCTTCGAGTTTGTAAATTCCTACCGTGTCGAGGAGTTCAAGAGGCTTGCTACCAAAGACAGGCTGAAAGAGATGACTTTGTTTGCGCTTGCCCTCGAGGCTGGGTTCAATTCCAAATCCACGTTCAATGCCGTTTTCAAAAAGATCGCCAAGCAGACACCCAGCGAATTCCATGAGTCGTTGGGTTCGACGTAATGAAAAGGCCATTCTGTTAATTTGTCCCGGTACGCTTGGCTCATCTTTGTGTCCGACCTTATAAAGTCGGACGATCTCCCGCTTACGATTTCGCACCTTGCTCCTCAAGCAACGGTAACAACACATTGATGGGAGCAACATATGGTTTTTCTTTCCAGAATTTTCGCAATAGGGTTATTCCTGGTGTGTACAATGTCAGGACAAACAGTTTCCACGCTGGTTAGCGGCTCCACATTCAACGATGGACTGGCACTTGACCACGAAGGAAACATATACGCTTCGCGTTATTATGGGACAACAGTTACCAAGATCACACCGGCAGGACAGGCGAGCATCTTTGCAACGGGGTTATCGAGTCCCAACGGAATTACCTTTGGCCCGAACGGATACCTGTATGTCCCAAACGCATCAGGGAACTCCATTTCCCAAATCGCCCCGGACGGGACGAAGACGGCTTTCCTCACAATAGCGGATCCAGCAACAGCGCTTTTCAACAGTGACGGGACGCTCCTGGTCACGCACTACAATCTGAACAAGATTTCCCTCGTTGATACCAACCTGGCGGTTTCCGACTTTCTCGTGGGCGGACAGTTGAACGGTCCAATCGGGCTTGTAAGGGACAGCAGTGGGATTCTGTACATCGGAAACTTCAACGATGGCAGGATATTCAGGCACACCAATGCCGGGGGGCTTGAAGTCATAGGCGATATTCCCGGGTGGTTGGGATTCATGACGCTTGCCGGCAGCGCGATCTATGCGACTGGTTGGCAGGACAATAGGATCTACAGGGTTCCTCTGGATGGGAGCGGTGCTCAAGTGTTTGCTGGGACAGGTGTGGCTGGTAGCAACGACGGCCCCGTCGGGGTGGCGACGTTCAGCAATCCGAACGGCATTGTGGCAACATCCACCGGCGATACGCTGTACATATCCGATTATTCTTCGCGATCGCTACGGATGATCACAGGCGTTAACACCAGCACGGATATTAACGGACCCGGAGTACTGGTTCAAGATTTTCACCTGGATCAGAACTACCCCAATCCGTTCAATCCATCCACAATCGTCCGATTTAGAGTTCCGTTGGCGAGTCAAGTCCTGATCAACATTTATGATGTCGCGGGAAATCACGTGGCCAATTTGGTGAATGATCGGATGACTGAAGGGAATTATGAAGTCGTGTTCGACGGAAGAGGCCTCTCGAGCGGAGTTTACTTTGCCCGAATGGTTGCGGGGACTCATGCCCAGACCAGGGCAATGCTGTTACTAAAATGACGATGCCCGACTGTCGTCGAAGCCTCCTCTCCCCACACGTCAGGCAACAAGGCAGCTCGCCAAGGAAGATTAGTCGAGACTGACGCTCGACCAGGCCTTAGTAGCGCCTATCAATCCTCTCCGAAAAACTGCCTTCGCGATGGGGCCACCGAAGTGCTGATGATTGACATCATTCAACCGTGGCGGGTTGCAGAGTGACGTTCCTACTCGAACGGGGGCTGAATTCAAATCCGCCCCCGTTTCAATTTTCCCCGAATTGTGTACATTGATTCAGACCGGTTCAGTCGTGAGTTCCAAAGTGTTCCGTTGTTCTCTCCACGAATGAGACATCCATACCATTGAATTCATTACTCAAATCAAAAACCGTTTGTATCACCGGAGCGAGCAGCGGCATCGGCATGGCCTGTGCGCACGCCTTCGCAGCGCACGGATCCA
>CAZWIN010000421.1:0-2490 GCA_964633855.1 uncultured Chitinophagales bacterium | reverse complement strand
AATAAAGAGCCGTTGTTTCTTCTTGATGTGCGTGAGCCTCTGGAATACAAGATTGCCAATTTGGAAGGCCATTTGATTCCACTCAACCAACTTCCTGCTCGTCTGGGTGAACTGGACAGCTCCAGGGAGATCATTGTCTATTGTCATCACGGTATCAGAAGCCTCATGGCGGTGGATTTCCTGCGGCAATCAGGATTCACGAAAGTGAAGAACCTTACGGGGGGGATTGATGAGTGGTCGCGGGTTGTTGATTCTGCGGTCAGGCGATACTGAAGAAGCAGGTTGTGGTTTTTGTTGAAACTCAAAACCTATTTGGTTAGATTTGTTCCAACTTTTTGAATTGACATTCACTTTCCGGAGTTTACAATGAAGCAATTTCTCCTTCTGATCCTCACTCTTTCGATTGTTTCCTCTCTCGCATGGGCACAGGAAGACCCGGTCGTGGCGCCTATTCCACCAAAGCGCTCGAAGGCGGCGAAGGTAGGAGCGTTCGGAGGCTTTGCTCCGGGATGGCTGTTTGTTGATACCAAGCCTATCAATGCGTTTCTTCAGCCGGCGGGTGGAGCGCCCCTGAAGGATGATGGTGTGTTTATGATTGGCGGAACCGGCGCTGCGTACATCATGCTGTTGCCTAATGTGCGTGTGGGCGGTTTGGGGATGAGTGGCTCGCTCAGGAGTACTTCATTAGATATCAGCGGTATCCGGCGTGATGCGAAGCTCGAGGTGGGATTTGGAGGAGTAACTGTTGAATATGTCGTTCCGGTTGTCGAACGCCTTGACGTTGCCTTCGGTGGGATGCTGGGCACCGGCGGCATTGATATAACGCTGCGGCAAAGTACTGGCGGCAACCTGACCTGGAATCAGGAGTGGGGAAATTTCGGTAGCGGCAATTATCAGACTGGCGGACAAATCAACAATGTTACGCGGAAGCTCTCCGGCTCATATTTCATCTGGATTCCATCGGTTAGTGTGGAATATGCCCTAATGGGATGGGCAGGTGTTCGCTTGGGTGCAAGCTACGTCGGCATGTCTGCGCCTTCATGGAAGCTTGATGACAACTATGAGTTGCTCGGCGTACCGAGCAAGGTAAGCGGCAAGGGATTTATGATTAATGCAGGATTGTTTGTGGGGACATTCTGAGAAACAAAAACAGGAATTCTCAGATGTGGTAGTGCTCACATTTGAAACAAATGTCATTGCGAGCGAAGCAATCCAAGATTAAGGAATTGAGACTGCCAGCCTGCAGCGGGCTCGCAGTAACGAGGACGCGGGCAAACTTTAGCACTATCTCAATGCGGCTCTCTTTGCTAATTGCTCTTTGATGTTGTACCTTTGCTGTTGAAGCACATCTTGAATTCCAGTTCAGCGCGCACGCCGTCTCCATTTCAATTCTGGAGGTATTATGAACCGCATCCTGCTATTTCTTTCCGTTGGAGTGCTCCTCTGCGTTGTGAGTCCACAACTTGTTGCATTCGAAGGGTCACAAGAGAATAAGGGAGCAACTCGTGTAACATCTACCACCTTGTTCCTTACCGTTCCACCTGAAACACTTCTTGCTACCAAACCGAATCATCACCGCAAATTTATTGAGCCGGTCAAACGAAAATCTGGCCGCTATCCAAACTGGGCTAATCTGCGCAATGAAGCTATTGCTCAAGGCGCCTTCCAGCCTGGTGCAAGCCAGAGTGATTCGGCAGGGGGAATGCGTGTTGGCGTATCGTTCATGTATGCAAAGCGTCCCGGCCATATTAATCCCAAATGGAAACCGATCCGCGATTCAGCAAAAGTGTACTGCTGGATCAGGCTGACAGAATGGAAATGGCGAAAGTCCAAAGGTGCGGGTGCTGAGTTGATTCCAAAGACCCTGCGCAGCCAAGGAACGATCTTCCACACCGGGCCAGCGCGCGGCCTCGATTCTACAGGTGTTCCTGGAGATACAACTCGCCAGCCTCTCAAGCATGAGAGAAAGAAACTGGAACCTATCAGATCATCAAACAAGCTTTTTCCCGAAGTCGTGGCGCTGAAGTTGAACATCGCAATGAGTGAACTTGGGAAGACGCCTGAAGGCTTTGGGGATCTGATTTTCGATATGAGTGGCAACTTTCTCGATGAATTAACTGTCCGCAGCATTTCCGGTGTAGCTGATACAATGATGACGCGATGGACGCTGTATACACAGGAACAGTATGATAGTTTGTTAAGTGCTATCTCTGCTATCAACCGTGCTTTTGCGGGGCCGCTCGATACACTTACCTGGCTGACTGCTGATCCGCTCTTCCCGAAAGGGAACTTGAGGGTAAATGGGCAGGTTGACATTGCAACAGTTCCATTCCTGCGTTTACCTGTACCCTTTGTCCCGCTACGCATGGCAGCAACGTCTTATGATGTGGAGTCAGATCCGGTGTTTGACGATGAAGAAATCACAGAGGAAACAGATGAGGAGGAGGGGAATCCTGTTTCGACAGTCCTTTTGCATAATTACCCGAACCC
>CAZWIN010000420.1:0-2503 GCA_964633855.1 uncultured Chitinophagales bacterium | reverse complement strand
GCGATGACAACGGTAACTGGTGGTGATGACATGCAGGCTCCGAGATCAGTTGTATTGGGATGGCTTCGTACCGACCCATACAAACTACAAAAATCAGAACCTCAATTCCATCAATACCTTTGGTCCGGATGAAAGGATAAACAAGTGTATTGTGAGCTCAAGTGAGGCGACTTGAACAGATTCTGTTCATGGAGGGAGCTCGATTGCCTGAAGTCAAACGTTATTCTTTATTCCCCTCGAGCCGCTGCGCTATCTCGATCAGCATACTTGCGCTAAGTTTGGAACGGTCAACTACCCCGATGAACGCGCCTTGTTGATTCAGGGCGGGAAGTGTTTGAACATCCAGTGTGTTGAGTGCTTGTAGAGCATCCTTGGTATTGGTCTGTGTTGTCAGGGCGTCCCTTGCGCGAAGAATCCCGGGCATAGCAGCAAGCTGGGTGGTGTCGCCAGTGTTCACTGCCCTGGCAAAGTCATATCGGCCGTACGCATCACTTTGTCCCCTCATGAGTGTGTAAAGTTGGCGCCCGTCGATCATGCCATAGAAACTCCCATCGGGGTTGTTGATTACGACATACTTGAATGAGGTGCTTTGCGTCAGGGCTTCAAGATATTCAATTATCGCAGGAGCGTAGTATCCGCCGTGGCGTAACGTGAACCCCAACGCCTGGGATTTCTTCTTCAAGAGGTTCGGAATCTCCATCAGGTCGCCTTTCGGATCGGCGCGCACAGCTTCGATGGGCAGTTTCGTAACCTGTGGCTGTATCGAAGCGTTCGAGGCCTCTTCCACAGCATTGAGCACAATCTTGATATCGCCTATTGTAAGTTCCTTGATCTTTCCACTCTGCAGCAACAACAGAATAAGGGGTACAAGCGCCAAAGCAATGTCAGAAGTCTTGATCTCGTACTTGCCACCGGTTTTCGCACGGAATACGGCAAGGAGAATCAGCACGACAAGAAACCCACCCGCGGCAAGAACCATTGTTGTGTCCATATCATGACTCCTTTCTATTTAACCGAAACACTCAAACCTGAGATGCTTACTGATCGGAGAGAGAATTCTGATTCCCCTTTGCTTCAAGTCTTCATAATAACTGTCTGCATCGTCTACGCGCAAATATCCAAAGTAACTGTGGTCGCCGAGTTTGCTGGGATGTATTGCGTCGCGGCACTCTCCTAGCATCACCATACAATTGTCGCGCTGCAGAAAGACCCAACCGGGGGGCTCCGAAGTCACTTGGAATCCGAGGTCCTGAAAGAATCTGGCCGATCCCTGAAGATCGTGGACGGCCAACACGAAATGGTTCTGAAGGATCTTTGGCATTGACTATCTCCGTGTGTAAGACCTGAGAGTGCGCTAACGTCTCGCAGCACAACGAAACGGCGAGCACCACGCTCTTTATGCCGTTTAGCGAACACTTTTCATCCCTCCCAAACGAGTGAGCGAGTTGTGCTGCGTGTTATGCGAAGTTACCTGTTACATAAGCAATACGAGCTTTCTTGTTTGCTCAAACTGTCCTGCTTGCATCCGGTAGAAGTACATACCGCTGGCAAGGCCCGAGCCGTCAAAGGTTTTTTCATAACTACCGGTAGGAAGTGGTTCGTTTACCAGCGTGGCGATCTCTTTTCCCAGTATATCGTAGACCCTCAATACTACATGGCTCGGGCTCGGTATCTGAAACCTGATCGTTGATAATGGGTTAAATGGATTCGGGAAGTTTTGGCTGAGAGTGAACTCTCGTGGGAAGGGGTCTACTTCCCGCACCGAAACTGTCTGCCCTTGGTTCGGAACCCCAAAGGTCGAAGGGAGAATCACCCAGTCCGAATTGCTGTCGGTATCCGTGTTCGAGTTCCGTTGCACGCTTGTCACAGCCGTAAGGCCATTCCAATTGGCCGAGACTGATTGTGCAGTCGGTGTGGAAGTATATTCACAAGGAGCACCTCCGCAATTCGGAGGCAGCCAAAACCCTTGGGCCTGGATGGACTGCAAGTCAGCGGGAAAACCTGTTGGAGTTGTGCCTGAGGTCGCAAACGGAACAACATCCTGAATAATGCCGGTTGATGTTCTTGCAATCAGCACCCCATTCGAATACGCGAGGCCGGGCGGCAAGCCAAGAAAATCCCATGCTGTGGGATAATTTGCAGGTTGAGGATACTGCGTCTTGCTCAGGGTCTCGGATGCCGGTGCGTCACCAGCTGCAACTGACGGGTTCAAATGGACGACGATAATATCGCCAACCGACACGTTCACTGATGGCATAGTGTCAAGCGGTAGTATTGTACCAATCCCACGTTGTAACGTGATGCCCGCTGTGTTGCCTGCACTCACGACAAATAATTCGATCAGGTCGCGGTTGCCTGTACGATTCGGATCAATCTCGTTGAGAAGCAGAACTGCCGTCTGTGCATTGAGGCTTGCACTAATCTGGGAAGCGAGCAGGATACTCAACACCAGTCGAATGATGAGATTCTTCATATACTTTTCCTCTCATAGTTTCTAAAGGCG
>CAZWIN010000419.1:1073-2506 GCA_964633855.1 uncultured Chitinophagales bacterium | reverse complement strand
AGTTATCTAAAAAAATCTGCGGGCTCATTATTCGCTTGCAATTGCAGTGGATAATATTTAATTTTTGCCCTGTATTTCTGACTAGCGGAAAAGGAACTGGGATTGGCGGTGACCTATGCCGAGGCAGGGGTTGATATTGACCGTGCCGACAGGCTGGTGAAGCACATAAAGAAGTCTGTACGCTCTACATACTCTGAATCAGTTCTGGGGGATGTTGGAGCATTTGGTGCCTTTTATGATGCAAAGTTCAGAGGTTATCGCTCCCCGGTGTTGGTTTCGAGTGTTGATGGTGTCGGCACGAAATTGAAGATTGCCCAGTTGATGGGCAAGCATGATACGGTAGGCCAGGATCTTGTGAATCATTGCGTGAATGATATCGCAGTGTGCGGGGCTCAGCCGTTGTTTTTTATGGATTACCTTGCAACCGGGAAACTGGACGAAGGTGTTGCCAGGCAAATTATCGACGGCTTTGTGAAGGCATGCAAGGAGAATTCTTGCTCCCTGATCGGCGGTGAAACCGCCGAGATGCCGGGTTTTTATGATGATGATGAGTATGATATCGCCGGAGCAATTGTCGGTGTGGTCGAAAAAAAACAAATTCTCTCCGGTAATAGAGTGAGAAGGAACGATATTCTCGTCGGCATTCCTTCTACTGGCTTGCACACAAACGGCTATTCGCTTGCCCGACGGGTCCTGCTTCCGCAATATTCGCTTCAACAGTACATCGAGGAGTTGGGCAGCACACTCGGCGAAGCATTGTTGAGTGTGCACCGCTCATATCTTTCAATTATCGTTGCGCTCAGAAAAAAGTTCAACCTTCATGCTGTATCGCATGTGACCGGCGGCGGAATAGTGGGCAACACTATGCGGGTTATCCCCAAAGGGTTGTCCCTTGAGATAGACTGGAATGCATGGGTTCGTCCTCCTCTCTTCCGGTTTATTCAACGGGTGGGCAATGTGCCGGAAGACGACATGCGCCGGACGTTTAATCTCGGTATCGGACTTGTCGTTGTTGTTGCAAAAAAAGAAGTGCCGGATCTTTTGAAGTATCTGAGAAAAAAGGGAGAGACGGGTATTGTGATGGGAACAGTCGCGTCAGCCAACTAATCTCAAGGAACTGTGGCCGAAACCGAAAGCAACAGAACAGAGAGTACAACATCCGCTCCGCGAGGAGTGCAGATTGACGTAACCCAGTATCCAACAAGCGGGACGGATCTTGCGTACACTCCCGAGGAAATGAAGGATCGTATCCTTCAGGCGCATACGTTCTACAGCAGGGTCAGCACTCTCGGTGAAATTTCCCTGCAGATTGACGCAGCCCGCAACCGCGAAGATATTCTGGATGTCCTGCGCAATGAAGCCAAGTGGATGATTGACCACGATGTTTGTTTCGTGGGGCTTCTGAATAAATCCAGGACTCATTACTTCATTAC
>CAZWIN010000419.1:0-1063 GCA_964633855.1 uncultured Chitinophagales bacterium | reverse complement strand
ACAACACTCTCGTCAATCGCTGATGCAACGGACCTGAACCATAAACATTTCCTGATCAATCAGGGGATGCCGGGATGGGTGATGCAGAATCAATCCCCGATTTTCATTGATGTCTCTGCCGGCCCGGCGTTTACGGAGTCCATTGAGGGAACACTCGCGGATTTGGGTATGAAGTCTCTGTTGATTGTGCCCCTGCGAACAGGCCACGAGACTATCGGTTCATTGACTTTTGCCTCTGCGCGGCCCGGAGCATATCGCGAACAGGAAATGTGGATTGCGCAACTGCTTGCCATACAAACCGCCACCGCACTGAACAACGCTGCAATATTTGATGATGCCCGTAAACGCCTTTCGCAAATTGAGCTGGTGAATGAAATTGCTGAAAAGCTCACCTCAAAGCTGGAACTGGAAGAGCTTCTGAAGTCCGCTGCGGAAACCATCCAATCCACTTTCAGTTATTTTGATGTTACCATCTTCCTGATTGATCGCGAGACAAACGAAGCCAGCCTTGTGGCACACGCGGGAAGTTATGTTGACTTTCTCCCCAATGGCTACAGGCAGCCGCTTTCCGAAGGTGTCGTCGGCTGGGTGGCAACGCACGGCGAATATTGCCTCCTCAATGATGTCGGCGAAGATTCCAGATACATGGCGTATGAATACCACAGCACCAAGTCGGAGCTTGCAGTGCCGATTCGTATTGGTGGTGAAGTTGTGGGAGTGTTAAATGTTGAAGACACCAAACTTCATGCATTCGATGAGACCGACGCGGTTGTTCTCGATACGCTTTGTTATCAACTGGGAAGTGCAATCAACAACGCGAAATTGTTTGATGAAGTAAAGAAGACTAATGCAAAATTGACCGAGCTTGACAGGATGAAATCGGATTTCCTCGGGATTGTCTCCCACGATTTCCGTTCGCCGCTGGCAAGCATAATTCTTGCTGCACGCGCACTGTTGAAAAAAGGAGACACCGTTGATCAGCGCAGGATGACGGAGTACCTGACCATCATTGTGGACCAGGCAAACCGGTTGAGCATGCTTGCCGAGGATACTCTCTCCATCA
>CAZWIN010000418.1:1819-2515 GCA_964633855.1 uncultured Chitinophagales bacterium | reverse complement strand
AATATTCACGTTGTTACGTTGCCATTGAAAACTGAGCGGTCCGGAACCGGAGGCAGCAACAGTGAACGTTGCTGTCGCTCCATCGTTGACTATCAAACTCGATGGGTGTTGCGTAATCGCTGGGGGGGTCGGAGGAGCCGTATTGTATCGTACCAGAACGCCCGGACCCGGCCACAGGACATCAATACCGTGGTGGGATGAGAGTGAGCCAATTGTTATTGCATTGGTGCCGGACTTAAGAGCACTTGTCGGAAGATCGACGATGTCCATATACGAGAAATTGTCAACGCCAATCAAGTTGTTGGGAATCGTGTAGGTGTTGACCTTGTAGTAGTGTGGCTGGTTTGCTTCGGCTGCAGCGTCTGTTCCATTCCAGGTTTTGATGACGAATTTTGCAGCAAGTGCACGGTGTATGCTATCGCCAACGGGAATGGTAAAGTTCACTGTCTTGAACGGGCGATTGTCCGCCAGGTTGAAACGTTCCTGCATGTTGGTCACGGAGTAGTATCTTACCGAGATGGTGTCCCGGTGGAGTGTCAGTCCGGAAACCTCATCCGTGACGAACCAGACACCGTTATTGTCGCGGATACGGGCGAGCATTTTGATGCTTCCGGCCTGCTGATTTGGTACCCAATCCGTATTCCAAGTAACTTGATAGGGTGCAAAGGTCGCAGTACCGACATGATGTTTTGTCGT
>CAZWIN010000418.1:0-1809 GCA_964633855.1 uncultured Chitinophagales bacterium | reverse complement strand
TTCAGGCGATGATAGCTGTGTTGATATCCACCGAATATGCCGTCGCCGTCGGGATCGAGGCCATTGTAGGAAGCAAAAAACTCCACACGGCTGATACCGGTTGAGCTTTGCACATTGGCGGAAACTGTTGGGTTCTCTGTGAATGTCCCGTTAGCACCCGGAGAAGTGATTGAACCGGTTGGATGTGGTTTGCTCGGATCATAATAGACGCGGACAATCATTCCATACCATCCCCACATACCCCAATTGAAGGCATAACAGCTTTGCGCACCGCTTGTTCCTTCGAAAGTGTTGGTACCAGTCGTAAGGTTGCTGAGTGGAATACTTATGGTCGGGTTTGCCTGATAGTAATAACACTGTCCCTGTGCGCTGGCAGGAATTCCGCTTGCCGGTCCCAATTCAGGTATAGTGATCCATGGGTTATTGTTGAATCTGAATTTCTTGCCTGTTGTGCCAATGTGGCCGCCGAAATGATCAATAATGACTTCGGCTCGTGTTGCATTCGTGAGGTCATTGATGGACATCGTAAGAATCGGATTCGGTTTGAATTGCTGTGCGCTGGCATGCAATGCAGCCGGGTCAGTGACGCGCCAGTCCCTTGTACTGGCACTCATCGTTCGGCTAAACTCTTTGTATACTTCGCCGGGTTGAGGTGAGAGCAGGAACTGGGCCTGCGCCCGCTCACCTGCCATCACCATCAACAAGGCAATAAAGCCGACATGTATCAGCGACCGTGTTGTGCGCGAATCTCTGCAAACCATCAAGAACTCCCGAAATGCTGCTGGACGATGCGATGAAGTCATGTATAATTCTTAGTCTGGTGATTGAAAAACAGGGGGGAGTTTCTGATTCGTACCTGGTCCCCCCGACCACTGCACGAACTCAACTTCAGAAGGGTGTAGTTGTCCCTAATCTGATGGCACAATATCAACAAACCCGGACAATCGAAGAGTGACGCAGATTACACGCCCGGTGCAATGACCTTAATTCAACCGGCCCGAATCCTGGCCTTGCTTGACCCTATTATTATAAGAAGAGTAGAGTGGGAAACCCGTGTTCTGAGTCACCGGAACCGGGATAATCGGAGGGAAAATTGGCAAAACTGATACAAAAACAACAAAATGGACGGCGACATGAAGTCCACCGTCCATTTAAGGAGAAAAACAGGGCCGGAGCTATTTCATTAATATCATCTTTTTCATGCTTGTGAAGGTGGCACCTGAACCTCCTACTGCATTCATCCGATAGAAGTAGATCCCGCTCCCAACCTGAATTCCCTCGGAATCACGCCCATCCCATGCCACAGTGTAGTTGCCTGTCTCATGAACCCCTTCAGCAAGGGTCACAACCATCTGGCCCAGTAAGTTATACACCCCTACCAATACTGAGGCATCCTCCGGAACCGCATAGGAAATGGTCGTTGTGGGATTGAAAGGATTTGGATAGTTCTCATGCAACACAAATGCCGTTGGCGTCACGTGGATTTCCTGACCACCGGATATACCGGCTGATCCGGCAGGTTCGCTCGGCACAGCCTCCAAGATCACATTGTCAATAAAGTACTCGTCACTTGCCGCGTCATACGGTGCAAACCAGAAGCGCAATCGCGCATCGTTCACAGTACCGGCGAAGTTTCGTGATGTAAAGGGTACAACAAACGTCTGCCATGCTGCCGTGAGATCGACGGGAACATTGCTCAAGCCGTAATTTGTGTACGGCGATCCCTGTTGATGAACAAACAACGCAACGTCATGTCCTGTCGGTGAGTATGCAGAGAACGTTACTCTGTACCGTGCGTTGGCAATCAGG